>NZ_CP039727.1:32500-305000 GCF_005154805.1 Bacillus sp. S3 | reverse complement strand
GTCTGACTCCCACGGATAAGTCTTTGGCATTCGGAGTTTGTCTGAATTCGGTAACCCGATGAGGGCCCCTAGTCCAAACAGTGCTCTACCTCCAAGACTCTAACAACGTGAGGCTAGCCCTAAAGCTATTTCGGAGAGAACCAGCTATCTCCAAGTTCGATTGGAATTTCTCCGCTACCCACACCTCATCCCCGCACTTTTCAACGTGCGTGGGTTCGGGCCTCCATCCAGTGTTACCTGGACTTCACCCTGGACATGGGTAGATCACCTGGTTTCGGGTCTACGACCACATACTCAAACGCCCTATTCAGACTCGCTTTCGCTGCGGCTCCGTCTCTTCAACTTAACCTTGCATGGGATCGTAACTCGCCGGTTCATTCTACAAAAGGCACGCCATCACCCATAAACGGGCTCTGACTACTTGTAGGCACACGGTTTCAGGAACTATTTCACTCCCCTTCCGGGGTGCTTTTCACCTTTCCCTCACGGTACTGGTTCACTATCGGTCACTAGGGAGTATTTAGCCTTGGGAGATGGTCCTCCCTGCTTCCGACCGGATTTCACGTGTCCGGCCGTACTCAGGATCCACTCAGGAGGGAACGAAGTTTCAACTACAGGGCTTTTACCTTCTACGGCTGACCTTTCCAGGTCACTTCATTTACCCCGTTCCTTTGTAACTCCATGTTGAGTGTCCTACAACCCCAAGAGGCAAGCCTCTTGGTTTGGGCTATGTCCCGTTTCGCTCGCCGCTACTCAGGGAATCGCGTTTGCTTTCTCTTCCTCCGGGTACTTAGATGTTTCAGTTCCCCGGGTATGCCTTCTATACCCTATGTATTCAGGTAAAGATACTGTTCCATTACGAACAGTGGGTTTCCCCATTCGGAAATCTCCGGATCAAAGCTTACTTACAGCTCCCCGAAGCATATCGGTGTTAGTCCCGTCCTTCATCGGCTCCTAGTGCCAAGGCATTCACCGTGCGCCCTTTCTAACTTAACCTAAAAAGGTTTATAACTCTTATTCAATAAGAGAGAAAAACTAAAATGGCGATTACTCGATGTTTACTTTGCTTCTTCTTACGATTATCTAGTTTTCAAGGAACAAAAAAGCTTTGAGAGAATTGCTCCCTCAAAACTAAACAAACAAGAAACGTCAACCTTATTATCAGTCCGAAAGGACTGCATTATCCTTAGAAAGGAGGTGATCCAGCCGCACCTTCCGATACGGCTACCTTGTTACGACTTCACCCCAATCATCTGTCCCACCTTAGGCGGCTGGCTCCTTACGGTTACCCCACCGACTTCGGGTGTTACAAACTCTCGTGGTGTGACGGGCGGTGTGTACAAGGCCCGGGAACGTATTCACCGCGGCATGCTGATCCGCGATTACTAGCGATTCCGGCTTCATGCAGGCGAGTTGCAGCCTGCAATCCGAACTGAGAATGGTTTTATGGGATTGGCTAAACCTTGCGGTCTCGCAGCCCTTTGTACCATCCATTGTAGCACGTGTGTAGCCCAGGTCATAAGGGGCATGATGATTTGACGTCATCCCCACCTTCCTCCGGTTTGTCACCGGCAGTCACCTTAGAGTGCCCAACTGAATGCTGGCAACTAAGATCAAGGGTTGCGCTCGTTGCGGGACTTAACCCAACATCTCACGACACGAGCTGACGACAACCATGCACCACCTGTCACTCTGTCCCCCGAAGGGGAACGTCCTATCTCTAGGAGTGTCAGAGGATGTCAAGACCTGGTAAGGTTCTTCGCGTTGCTTCGAATTAAACCACATGCTCCACCGCTTGTGCGGGCCCCCGTCAATTCCTTTGAGTTTCAGCCTTGCGGCCGTACTCCCCAGGCGGAGTGCTTAATGCGTTAGCTGCAGCACTAAGGGGCGGAAACCCCCTAACACTTAGCACTCATCGTTTACGGCGTGGACTACCAGGGTATCTAATCCTGTTTGCTCCCCACGCTTTCGCGCCTCAGCGTCAGTTACAGACCAGAAAGCCGCCTTCGCCACTGGTGTTCCTCCACATCTCTACGCATTTCACCGCTACACGTGGAATTCCGCTTTCCTCTTCTGCACTCAAGTCCCCCAGTTTCCAATGACCCTCCACGGTTGAGCCGTGGGCTTTCACATCAGACTTAAAGGACCGCCTGCGCGCGCTTTACGCCCAATAATTCCGGACAACGCTTGCCACCTACGTATTACCGCGGCTGCTGGCACGTAGTTAGCCGTGGCTTTCTGGTTAGGTACCGTCAAGGTACCGGCAGTTACTCCGATACTTGTTCTTCCCTAACAACAGAGCTTTACGACCCGAAGGCCTTCATCGCTCACGCGGCGTTGCTCCATCAGACTTTCGTCCATTGTGGAAGATTCCCTACTGCTGCCTCCCGTAGGAGTCTGGGCCGTGTCTCAGTCCCAGTGTGGCCGATCACCCTCTCAGGTCGGCTACGCATCGTCGCCTTGGTGAGCCGTTACCTCACCAACTAGCTAATGCGCCGCGGGCCCATCTGTAAGTGTCAGCCGAAACCGACTTTCAGCTTTCCCTCATGAGAGGAAAAGAATTATCCGGTATTAGCTCCGGTTTCCCGAAGTTATCCCAGTCTTACAGGCAGGTTGCCCACGTGTTACTCACCCGTCCGCCGCTAACCAACGGGAGCAAGCTCCCATTGATTCGCTCGACTTGCATGTATTAGGCACGCCGCCAGCGTTCGTCCTGAGCCAGGATCAAACTCTCCAAAAAAGTTGAGTTGATTAGCTCATAATTTAAAACGTTGGCTTAGTTTCTATAGAAGAAACTAATAATTTATTGTTTGTTGACGTTTTTGTTTGTTTAGTTTTCAAAGAGCAATGTTAATTAAATTGGAGCGGGTGATGAGAATCGAACTCACAACATCAGCTTGGAAGGCTGAGGTTTTACCACTAAACTACACCCGCATATAAAAGTATTAAAATGGTCGGGAAGACAGGATTCGAACCTGCGACCCCTTGGTCCCAAACCAAGTGCTCTACCAAGCTGAGCTACTTCCCGTAATTAATGGCGCGCCCGAAAGGAGTCGAACCCATAACCTTCTGATCCGTAGTCAGACGCTCTATCCAATTGAGCTACGGGCGCATCTCTTATAGCAACTTTTAAAGTTTATCATACCCAGTTTGGTTTGTCAATAACTTTTTTGGTGCGGCCGAGAGGACTTGAACCTCCACGGGGTTGCCCCCACTAGGCCCTCAACCTAGCGCGTCTGCCATTCCGCCACGACCGCATTATTATTAGCGACAAAAATAATCATACCATGTTGACTAATTGATTTTCAAGAGGTAAATTATGGTGCGGGTGAAGGGAGTCGAACCCCCACGCCTTGCGGCGCCAGATCCTAAGTCTGGTGCGTCTGCCAATTCCGCCACACCCGCATATTAAAAAAATGGCTGGGCTAGCTGGATTTGAACCAACGCATGTCGCAGTCAAAGTGCGATGCCTTACCGCTTGGCTATAGCCCAATATTATTAATAAAGAATAAGAAACAGGAAATGAATCAAAGTCACTCCCCATCCCTGATGACCCCTACGGGATTCGAACCCGTGTTACCGCCGTGAAAGGGCGGTGTCTTAACCGCTTGACCAAGGGGCCGAATAAGTTTATGGCGGAGAAGGAGGGATTTGAACCCTCGCGCCGGTTACCCGACCTACACCCTTAGCAGGGGCGCCTCTTCAGCCTCTTGAGTACTTCCCCATATGGCTCCGCAGGTAGGACTCGAACCTACGACCGATCGGTTAACAGCCGATAGCTCTACCACTGAGCTACTGCGGAATAATGAAAATGCTTATGCGCCAATAAGACGTTTGCCCTATCGACTCTTACCATTATAATGACGAAATAATAGAATGTCAATATAGTTTTGGGAGAAAAATCTTTGGCAAATTCTTACGTTATTCCACGATTATTTCTTTCATTTTCTTCAATTTACCACTGCACCTGCCACAAACATATCTACTAGTATCAATGCTTTTTCTTCTCGTATAGGATAGCTGACATTTCGTGCACTGATAAAGCAGAACTTTTTTCGCAGAGCGTTTTACTTTTCGCTCTGGAAGCTGAGTGCAATACCTCGGTGCACCTACCTTCTTTAGTAATTGCTTAAATTCTTGATCTCGGTGCTGGTAGCCCTTTCCTTCTAGGTGAAGATGATAATGGCAGAGCTCATGCTTAATAATTCCCGCCAGTTCTTTTTCACCAAGTTGCTCCAGATACTTTTTATTGATTTCAATATTGTGTGTGCCTAAGAGATACCTCCCCCCCGTCGAACGCAATCTGGGATTAAACGAAGCTGTATGCCTAAACGGTTTTCCAAATAGGTCAATAGATATCTTTTCAACTAAACATTGAAGTTCTTTTTGTTCCATTTTGGCTTCCCCTCATCTTTAAACGAACGTGACAACCTATTATAGCATATATTGTATATACCTTTAGAATGATGAACTTTTCGGGAGGTTTTATGATATGCCGACTTGGTTGCAAAACCAAATGAAAAGGGCTTTTTATGAGAAGGACCGCTATCAGATCAAATTGTTAAACCAATGCTGGTTTTTTTACAGAAAAAAACACTGCTCCTAGAAGCAGTGTTTCCATTTATTATGGCGTCTTTCGTTCAGAGGATCCTTCCACGAACAATCGCGCTTACCGCCATTCCTATGAAGGCTGCAGCATCGTTAAGGCAACACGGCCTTTTTTCGTATCAACCGAATCCACCCAAACGGTGACCACATCTCCCACAGACACAATGTCGAGCGGATGTTTGACAAAGCGATTGCTTAGCTTGGAGATATGAACAAGCCCATCCTGCTTGACACCAATATCAACAAACGCACCGAAATCAACGACATTTCGAACCGTGCCTTGAAGTTCCATTCCCGCTTTTAAGTCCTCTAACTTTAAGACATCTTTTTTCAAAAGTGGACGCGGCAAATCATCACGCGGATCACGTTCCGGTCTGACTAAAGCGTCAATGATATCCTTTAAGGTTAATTCACCAATAGAAAGTTCTTCAGAAACCGTTTTTAGATTAAGACTGTTTAGCGCTGCCTTTAACTCTTCGGTACCCAAGTCATTGGCGGTGAAGCCTAAGCTAACTAATAGCTTCTTTACTTCATCGTAGTTCTCGGGGTGAATCCCTGTTCGGTCAAGCGGCTGCTTCCCATCTAACACACGCAAAAAACCAATTGCCTGCTCATAAGTTTTGGCTCCAAGGCGCGGCACCTTCTTTAATTGCACACGGCTCGTGAATTTCCCTTCCTCTTCCCGTTTTTTCACAATATTGTTTGCGGCCGTCTTGTTCAGCCCGGCTACATACTGTAATAGTGAAGAAGAAGCGGTATTTACATTGACACCAACCCGGTTTACGGCTGTTTCAACGACAAAATGCAAGGATTCTGACAGGCGTTTTTGGGAAACGTCATGCTGGTATTGGCCGACACCCACAGATTTAGGGTCGATTTTCACCAACTCAGCCAGTGGATCCTGCAAACGGCGGGCAATGGAGACGGCACTTCTTTCTTCGACCTGAAAATTCGGAAACTCTTCTCTGGCAAGATCAGATGCGGAATAAACACTGGCACCTGCTTCGTTAACGATTAAATAGAAAATTTCCTCATCCATTTCTTTTAATATATCAGCGACAAATTGCTCTGTTTCACGGGATGCTGTACCGTTCCCGATTGCGGCCATTTCTACTTTATATTCACGTAATATCTTTATAAACTTTTCGCGCGCTTCTTTCGCTTTTGAAACCGGCGGGTGCGGATAGATGACATCTATTTTCAAGACTTTCCCGGTTTCATCTACAACTGCCAATTTACAGCCTGTACGGTAGGCAGGGTCAACACCAATGACGACTTTTCCTTTTAACGGCGGCTGCAGAAGTAAATTGCGGAGATTCTCCGAAAAAATATGTATCGCTTGTTCTTCGCCCTTTTCAGTTAATTCACTGCGAATTTCCCGTTCAATCGAAGGCTGAATCAATCGTTTATAGCTGTCTTCCATCGCCTCTAAAACAATGGGAGCCGCCGGTGAGTGCTGGTTACGAATCCATTTCCGCGATAAATAAGATAGTATGAAATCGGCATTCATTTTAATCGCAACCCGTAAAATATCTTCCTTTTCCCCACGATTTAAGGCTAATGTCCGGTGGGGAACAATTTTATTTACTGGTTCTTCATATTCATAATACATTTCATATACGTTTTTCTCGTCTTTTTCTGCATCTTTCACAACCGACGACACTGAACCCGACTTAAAGGTTTCTTTGCGGATCCATTTACGGCTTTCTGCATCATCAGAAACCCATTCCGCGATGATGTCTTTGGCGCCTGCAATCGCGTCATCTACCGTAAGAACATCCTTTTCTTCAGCTATAAATTGCATTGCTTTTTCATTAATACTATCTTTAGGAAAAGTCATCAGCCACTCGGCCAATGGTTCCAGCCCTTTTTCCTTAGCAACAGTGGCTTTTGTTCGTCTTTTTTGTTTATAAGGACGATATAAATCTTCCACCTCTTGAAGTTTTTCTGCCTTTGTAATACTTTTACTGAGCTCATCCGTTAATTTCCCCTGCTCTGCAATAATCCGTAAAACCTCTTCTTTTCTTTGTT
Organism: Bacillus sp. S3; assembly: GCF_005154805.1. GTDB lineage: Bacteria > Bacillota > Bacilli > Bacillales > Cytobacillaceae > Neobacillus. The sequence goes on along the minus strand of NZ_CP039727.1, from coordinate 298,361 downwards.
CAAGGTTTTGAATATACTGCCTGCGCTCTGAGACGGAACGAATCTGCACTTCATCAAGGGCACCCGTCATTTCCTTCCGGTAGCGGGCAATGAAAGGAACGGTATTGCCTTCGTCCAATAAGGAAATAACACTCTTTACTTGTTTATAAGAGATCGCTAGTTCAGCGGCTATTTTACCTAATAATTGATCATCCTTTACTGCTGTGTCACTCACTAATCCATCCTCCATTCCATTTTTCTATATTGTACCAAATTTAAAAATGAGTTTCATTATACGGCTCTGGTACTAACTTTTTTTACAAAAGGCTGTGTTTAACTTGGCTGTTGATTTGCGCTCCAGACACTTCGCTTTCCGCGGGCGGTCCGGGGAGCCTCCTCGGCGCTTAGGCGCCTGCGGGGTCTCCCCTGCCCCGTCCTCCCGCAGGAGTCTTCGTGCCTTCCGCTCCAATCAACAAGGATATAAAATTAACAATGTCCTTTAACACAGCCATACAAAAAAAAAGAAAAGCAAGCCGGATTAGCTTGCTAAAAGAGCAGAATGAAAGAATGAGGTCAGATTATGTATGAAAAAACGCTCTTTTTTAAAAGAGCGTAGGTAAAGACTAAAATTCGATGAGACCCAAGCTTACCTGCAAGGCTTCATCCACTTTCTCCATCATTTCGTCATCGAGATGAGTGATTTTATCGGTTAACCGCTGCTTATCAATTGTACGAATCTGCTCTAACAGAATGACCGAATCTCGTTCAAATCCGTAGCGCTTGGCATCAATCTCTACATGCGTAGGAAGCTTCGCTTTTTGAATTTGAGCTGTAATCGCTGCAACAATAACTGTGGGACTAAACCGATTCCCGATGTCATTTTGGATGACAAGTACAGGTCGGACGCCGCCTTGTTCAGAACCAACAACTGGGGATAGGTCCGCGAAATATACGTCACCACGCTTGACAATCAAAGGTTTACCCTCCGCTTACAAGACGTTCTACAGTATGTTCTGCCTCATATTCTGCTTGAAATGCTTCTGATGCAATTCTAAGATTTATCTTTGCCATTTCCATGTATCCACGTCTCATCGACTCGCGAATTTGTCTCTTTTTTCGTTCGCGTAAATACATTTTTGTTGCTTGGTAAATAAACTCGCTGCGGTTTACATTTTCTTGCTTAACGAAACCATCTAACTCAGTTAAAAGATGTTGCGGTAACTTCACTAAGATTTCCGTAGTTGCGCCGGATTCTGACACAAACATACACCTCCACCATCACTACACACCATTTTTAGCTAACCAGAAATGCTTTCTGACGCATAAATACAACGCCTTATGAAGCAGCTCTAAAGCCTCTCATAGGCGAGTTTTATCTGTACCATATTTTATAATAACACTAAACGAGCCCAATTCATAGACTAAAATATAATCCTACTGTATTATAAGCCAATAAATAGAGCTTTTATGCACAAATTACCGCAATATCATATTTATGTTCTAATTTCCTTCATTACGCCTGAAAGTTTTATAGCAGACCATTTTTTATCTCGACAATTTTTCCACCTTTTTTATAAAGGCGGGGAACACGATGGCCAATGATACACGGTACTTCATAATTAATTGTTTCAAGTTTCTCGGCGATCTCATTTACCGATAGGAATTGCTCCCTCTCTCTGCCAATTAGTGTGACAGTTGTCCCAACCGGCAGATTAGATGAAAGGCGAACCATGCATTGATCCATGCAGATTCTGCCGACAATTGGTGCACGCTTTCCATCCACTAACACTTCCTGGCCCTGCAGCTTGCGAATCCATCCATCTGCATAGCCAATTGGAATCGTGCCAATCCACTCTTCTTTCTCACTTACATAAGTTGCCCCATAGCTTACCTTATCACCCTTTTGAAGCTGTTTCACATGGACAAGCTTGGATTTTAGTGAAAATGCCTCTTTTAACGGAAAGGGAATTTCCTTTTCCATTTCGATAGAAGGCGTCAATCCGTACATCGCAATTCCCAGCCGTACTGTATTAAAATACGCTTTAGGAAACCGTAAAGTCGCCGCACTGTTACTGGAATGAACATACTTTGGCTTCTTCGTCAGTGCACTGATTATATTCTCAAATAGCGCCAATTGCTGTTGGAAATAGGTATCGTCCAATGTATCTGCCGTGGCAAAATGCGTATAAATTCCTTCAAAGTGAAATCGCTCGTCTCCTAGAATAAGCTGCTCGATCACTTGTAATTCTTCGCTGGTCCGAATCCCTAATCTTCCCATCCCCGTATCTATTTTTATGTGTAAAGAAACGCACTCATCTACCTTTAAGTGTTCTTTGGCTTTTTTTATCCAATCCTTTTGAAAAACGGTTAGTGTAATCTTATTTTGCGCTGCAACTTGTACGTCCTCAGGTCTTGAGGCACCCAAGACGAGAATTGGAGCCTTAATTCCTTTTTTTCTTAAAGCAACGGCTTCATCCATAAAGGCAACAGCCAGATATTCAGCCCCTGAAGCAAGTGCTGTTTCAGCGACTTGAACATCACCATGGCCATATGCATTTGCTTTAACAACCGCAATAATCGCAACATCTTCTGGTAAATGCGTTTTAACGGAGGCAACATTTTCAGCGATACAATCTAAATCGATTTCTGCCCAAGTATCTCGATAAAAATCCCCTTGCACTCTCATGTCTCCACTTCCTATTTTGAAATAAACCCCTTTCATTTTATCACAAAAATTTTTTTCGAAAAATAAAAAAAACAGACCCCAATATGGAGCCTATCTCATTCTACATTTATTTTACCGCTTCACCTTGAACCGATTTTGCCACTTCTATCATTTCTTCCTTCGTGAGGTTTTTCGAGGCGATCATGTAATCAACCCCGTCATAAGACCATGAAATGGAATGATCTGAAATCGCTCCAATCGTTATACCTAAATCTACAATCTCACCTTCCATATTGGTCGAAGATGTGGACGCAGCCTTTGCCGTTACTTTTTCCTGGATAAGTGTAAATGACTTTTTACCGTCATACGTGAGAACTACCCGTTTACCGTCTTCAATCGTAACCGGTTTTTCCTCGATTAATTTGGTCCCCTTTAGCTCAAAAGTCGGATACTTCACAGCAAAGCTCTGATCGCCGCCCTTTGCCATCGCCGGTAAATTGAGTTGACCCCGGGTCATATTCTTCTTCATATCGAAATCGTCCTTGTCGAAATCCGCTTTAAAGGTAACCTTCGAAAATTCTACAGTCACAAGGGCATTCCGGTCAGGATCCATTACTTTTACAACTGCAGGCGATAGATCACTCTTATTTAGCTTGATTTCTTGGATTGGAAGCATACTATTATTTTGATAACGGGTTTTCGTTTCAAATATATAATGTTTTTTTGTCGAGGAGAACTTAGCCTCTTTATCAGCGACAATGTCTTTAATCAACGATTCATACAAATAGGCTTGGCTGCTGTTTTGCGGCCAATCACTTTGGAAGCGAAAGCTCTTATTTAATGCAGGAGTCAGAACAAAAACCCCTTGGTTATTTCGTAAAATCATTTGGCTTTGGTCCTTTTCTGCATTTTTCAAATTTACGCGATAGAATGTAGGATCCTTATGCCAGATTTCTACGTTATATACCTGTGAATCTGAGCCCATTTTCAATGTCATTTTTGCTTTTACCTTATAGCTGGATAAGTCACTTTGCTTACTCTTTAACTCTTTCACCACATCGTCCTGTGATTTTGAGCCACAGGCAGCCAGCACGAAAATGACCATCAGCCCCGTAATGAGCAGCATTAACTTTTTCCTCATTCCTTCAACCCCTTCTTGTCTCATTTCATATGATTTTAAGAAGAGAAAGGCAGGGATCAGGCTTTAAAATGACCATAGCTGACCTTGTCTCTCCTAGTTCCCTATGAATATATGAGACAACCTGGGGGAATATTCGAAAAAGCTTGTATACCTATTTATTTTTATTTTGACTCCTCAATCACAACCTGGGCTACTGCATACTCCCTGCTGTGGGAGATGGAAAGATGCGCCTGGACGTCCGGTTTTACAATAAAAGGCTTCCCGAAAGCATCCGTCCCAATTTCAATATCTAAAAAGGACAGCTCCTTGCCAATGCCTGTTCCAAGCGCTTTTGAAAAAGCCTCCTTCGCAGCAAACCTTCCTGCTAAAAACTCTACCCTTCTTACTTCTGAAAGGATTTTAAACTTATTGTTTTCATTCTCAGTTAAGATCCGGTCGGCAAATTTGCTCTGCCTTGTAATGAGTTCGCGAATCCTGGAAAGTTCAATAATATCGATTCCAATCCCTTTAATCATCGTTCATCTTCCTTCTATTTAAATTATCAGCAGCATAATAGTGTACAAGACAAAAATTCTGTTTATGATGGTAATTGAGAGGAGGTTTTATCTTTGTTTACAAGAACTGAAAGCTTTCGTGAATTTATCCGATATTTTCCGATCGTTTCTATTATTGTGGCCATTCACATCGTATTATATCTTTTAACCATTTTACCCATCTTCCCAAACTATTGGTTTTTTGAAAATTTTTCAGGTGTAAATCTTTATATTATGGAAGGGGAATATTGGCGGCTGATTACCCCAATCTTTATGCACAGCGGTTTCCCCCATATGCTGTTTAATAGTTTTTCCCTTGTCTTATTTGCTCCGGCACTGGAGCGGATGCTTGGCGGCGGCAGATTCTTATTCGTCTACTTGTTGTCTGGACTGATTGCTAATGCAGCCACCTTCCTGCTAGAGCCGTTAACCTATACCCATGTTGGCTCAAGCGGCGCCATTTTTGGGCTTTTCGGCTATTATATTGCAATTATTATCTTCCGGAAACATTTGCTGTCAAAGCAAAACTCGCAAATTATCCTTACACTTTGTGCAGTCAGCTTAATTATGACCTTTTTACAGCCAAATATAAATATTACTGCCCATTTATTTGGCTTACTTGGCGGCTTTTTACTTGGAGCGATTCCTTACTATAATAAAAAGAATCTTTCGGATTCTATTAAAGGTACGGCTGACTGGGCTGGCAGAAGAAAGAAAAGCGTTTCATTGCAATCCCCAGTTAAAGTTCTCATCTGGGCAGCGATTTTCATCATTGCCGTCCTCGGCTTCTTTTCCCAAAAATAACAGGTATAGCTGCCGGAACATTTTCGGTGCTATACCTTTTTTTTGAAAATATTTTATAAAAAATATGGGAAGTCTAAGAAAAACATCGTGGAGTGGAGCAGTATGCCGATTTTCTCAAGTTCAAAAAAGCAGGTACAGCCTCAAAAAAAAACCTCGAAACATCCAGTAGTTCTTGGGGAGGATTTTGACGTTCGGGCAAAATGGTTTAAGGATACCTTTCAGAAAAGTGATGACATCACGTTTCATGAAATACTAGCAAATCACACACGGGTCGGCATTATTTTTATCCAGTGCATGGTCGATCAACAGGTATTCGATGATCAGGTATTAAAGTATATTGTTTCACCTGATTTTGCTTCATCCCAGAAGGAATTACTTCATAAATTACTCGATCTTAAAGCGATCAGCACGATGTGTACCAGTATACTGACAGATATGAAGGAAGCAACTGACCGTATCTTGGACGGACATATCATTATCTTTTTTGAAGGCGACAGTCGAATGCTGGCCATTCCTCTGACGAGCGTTGAAACACGAGCTGTAAGTGAGACGGCAAATGAGAACGTCATTAGAGGGCCAAGAGAAGCCTTTGTCGAGGATATCCATACAAATATCACAATGGTCCGCCGGAAAATTAAGTCTCCTGATTTAAAAATGGAACAGCTGTTGATTGGAAAATATACCAAAACGAAGGTAATGATTAGTTATATCGAAGGGCTATGCAAAGAAGAGTTGCTCACGGATGTGAAACAAAGAATCAACCGAATTGAAATGGATGGTGTATTAGCTAGCAGCTATATCGAGGAGTGTATCGATGATTGGCCGTTATCACCGTTCCCCCAATCGCAAAAAACGGAGCGTCCTGATGTCGCAGCTGCTGCACTGTTAGAGGGAAGAGTGGTTATTTTTGTAGATGGAACACCGATTCCATTGATCGTACCTGTTACCTTTTATATGTTCCTACAATCAGCAGAGGATTATTATCAACGTTATATTTTAACCAGCGTGATTCGCCTGCTGCGCTATGCCTTTTTAGTCGTTTCACTGCTATTTCCATCTTTTTATATTGCGGTTACGACCTTTCATACAGAAATGATTCCGACAAGTTTATTGATCTCCGTGGCTGCATCTCGAGAATTTGTTCCATTCCCTGCTATTGTGGAAGCATTTATTATGGAATTGGCGTTTGAAGCCTTGCGTGAGGCTGGAGTCCGCACACCGAAAGCGGTCGGTCAGGCAATTGGGGTCCTAGGAGCTTTGGTAATCGGACAAGCTGCGGTACAGGCAGGAATTGTGTCGGCTCCGATGGTGATTATCGTCTCGCTGACAGGAATTGCCTCCTTTATCATTCCCGGCTATGATTTAGCGTTCTCCATTCGCCTGCTCCGCTTTCCAATCATGATTTTATCAGGTACATTCGGCATCTTCGGATTGATGATTGGCTCACTTCTGATCTTTATACATGTAGTACATCTAAGTTCATTCGGCCAACCATATCTTTCCCCTACAGCACCGCTCAAGACTAGCGATCTAAAGGATACGTTTGTACGCGCTCCATGGTGGTCAATGAAACGCCGGCCATCGTTTGCCGGGGCAGCAGACAAAAATCGGTTAACGATTAACAGATCATTTCCCGAGGATGATGAAGATTAATGAAAACGCTAAAATGGCTAATCGTTATGTGTACTCTGGTGTTATCAGGCTGCTGGTCAAGTGTAGAAGTCAATAAACGGGCTTTTATCCAAGCCATGTACGTTGATAAAAGTGCAAATGGCGAGATGGAAATAACCCTGTCCTTCCCACTTCCCCAACGGTTGATTCCAGGCAGCGCCGGGGCTTCCGGAGGGAATCCATATGCCCAAATCTCGGCTACAGGAAAAACGGTGACAGATGCCTATCACAAAATGCAGGCAGATGAATCACGGGAACTAAGCTGGGGCCATACAAGGATTATTGTCGTCAGTGAAGAAATGGCTAAGGAAGGGATTGGACATGTTTTAGAATTCATTGTCCGTGAACCGAAATTAAATATCAATACTGCCGTATTAGTTACTCCGGGTAAAGCCAAAGAAATCGAAAATTTAGCACCGGTTTTCGAAACATTTCCAGGTGAGATCATCCGCAGATTCACCCAGGAACATATTACGTTATACACCACCCCGAAAGACTTCCTTGAAACGGAAAATGGCGATATGATCACAGGGCTGTTAACTAAGAAAAAGGAAAAAATGCTGAGTGAGAAAGGGAAGGAAAAATTGTGGGTCGGCACAGGCGGAATGGCATTATTTCACAATTATAAATTGGTCGGCACATTAAGTCCAAGTGAAGGCCGCGGGGCATTATGGCTGCGAAACTCGATAAATAAAGCAGCGGTAACAATTAAATCACCCACCGATGGGAAGCATATTAGTTTATTAGTCTTACAGGCGCATACGAAAATCCGCCCATCTAAAAAGGAACCATACACATTTAATGTGTATGTTACCGCAGAAGATGATATTTCAGAATCACAATCCAACATTGATTTATCGAAACCAAAAAATATCTATCACTTGGAGCGGATTGCCGAAAAGGAAATTAAGGATCGAATCAATGATGCGTTTCATGCTTCAAAAAGAGTCAAAGCAGATGTTTTTCAATTGGGCGAATACTTATTATGGCATAAACCAAAAATATGGAAAAAATCCAAAAAGGATTGGCCTGCTATTTATCAAGACAAAGTTAAGCTCAATATCCATGTTGATTTGAAGATTAAGCGTCCCGGCAGTGAAAATAATCCATTTTGGACAAAGGAATTACATTCATGATTATCATTATATTTTGTTTTCTACTGATCTTTTTTAACGAGTGGTTCTATTTAAAAAGTAAGAATCGTAAAAAAAGAACCTATTGGATTGTTTATTGTATTATGGGTGTCTCTTTTTCGTACTGTATTGCAACGGTCATATTTAAGCAAATGCCTAGCCCCAATGACTTGATCCTATTCCTATTTAAACCACTGCAGCAGAAAATACTAGGTTAGGTGGATTTCCTTGAAAACGGAGCAAATTACTCAAAATCAACTGATACTTTTTCTTATTATTTACTTCTATTCCACACTAGTTGGTTTCGCTGCTGCGCATTTAATCCACTTATCCCAATACGATATAGTGATTGTGCTATTGATTGGCGGCTTAGGAGGGGGCATTTATGCCTTTTTCACGATCAAGCTGGCTAAGCGGCGGCCGACTGAATTTATTAGTCATTATGGAAAGGAAATATTCCCTTCTTGGATCCATTATCTCTTCATGGGAATATATTGCTTTTCTTTTCTGCATATAAGTGCCTTTATTCTAAGAGAATACGAAGACTTTTTCGTCCAAACCTATTTGCCCGAAACACCGAACTGGGCTATAGGCATCATACTTGGCTTCGTTGTCGCAGTAACAGCCCGCTCAGGAGTGGTTACGTTATTTCGAACCGCGCAGGGATTATTTTTTCTCGTAATCATAGCCGATATCTTAATTACCGCTTTTATTGGAAAGGAATTAAAATGGGACAGGTGGATGGCCTTTGTCACGAACCATAGCTGGAATAACATTTATAAGGGTAGTTTTTACACCATTCCTTTTTTTGGAGAGGTAGTAATCTTGGTCTTTCTCTTTCCTTATTTATCTCAAAAGAGCAAGACTCATAAATCCGTTATTTGGGCTATTTCGCTGTCATTGTTATTCATCATCATAAATATGGTCTTTTTGTTATTACTCTTTGGTCCGAATCTGGCGAGTCATACTACCTATCCAATGTTGGAAATGGTACGTTATATCCGAATTGCTGACTTTATCGAAAACCTAGATCCATTTTTAATATCAATTTGGTCAACAACGATTTATTTAAAAATTTCTATCATGTTTTATTTATCCGTTCAAATCCTTGCCCATCTATTTCATCTTAAAGATCACCGGCCGCTTGTGTTTTCGCTCGCTGCTGTTATGGTCGCCTTATCGTTACAAATGTCGGGCGGTACATCCTCCCTTACCAGCTTTTTTACTGAATCATGGGCAGCCTATTCCTATTTTATTGAAGGTATTCCCATCTTGTATCTACTCATGGACACCTTAAAACGGTCTATAAAGAAAAGGTCTGCGAAAAAGGAAGAATCGAACTAAAAAGAGCATGGACAACGGGTCCATGCTCTTGCGCTTTTCTACTTATTGATGGTTATAGCTTCTTGGTTTTGATGATTTGCTGCTGGTTCTTTTTTCACCGCTTCTTGGCTTTACCGGTGCTTTTTTGCGACGATCGTTATAGCCGCCGCGGGAATCGTCTCTTCTTCTGCGGTCACCACGATCAAACTGTTTTCTATCTCTCTTTTGTGGCAGTGGTGATTCTTCCGTCAATTTAACAGGAGTCGTATCCGGTTCTTTTGTTAACATTTTTAAGACTGCAGCCACAACCGTTGCAGCATCGTTAGCTTCCAACAATTCATCTGCTGCCGCTTTGTAATAATGAAGGTTGTTAGACTCAATAGTTTGCGTAATTTTATCCACTACCGCACGCTGCTGGCCTTCTAATGCCTCATCAAGTGTCGGTGCCTTCATTTTTTCCATCTTCCGCTTTGTTGTTTTTTCAACAACAGCAAGATAGGATTTTTCACGTGGTGTAATGAAAGTCATCGCTACACCTGTTTTGCCGGCACGGCCTGTACGGCCAATCCGGTGGACATAGCTTTCAGGATCCTGTGGAATATCAAAGTTATACACATGGGTAACTCCGGAAATATCGAGACCCCTTGCGGCTACGTCTGTTGCAACAAGGACATCAATCGTTCCTTCTTTAAACTTACGTAAAACAGATAAACGCTTTGCCTGGCTTAAATCGCCATGAATTCCTTCTGCCGTATATCCTCTTTGTGTTAATGCCTCGGATAACTCATCCACACGACGCTTCGTCCGGCCAAATACAATCGCAAGCTCAGGTGATTGAATATCCAAAAGTCTTGTTAACACATCAAATTTATTTCGCTCTTGCACTTCAAGATAATACTGCTCAATCAAAGGAACAGTCATTTCTTTTGTTTTCACACGAACAATTTGGGGATCCTTCATGAACTTTTCAGCCATTCTCTGAATTGGTCCCGGCATGGTGGCTGAGAAAAGTAATGTTTGGCGTTCTTCCGGTGTTGAAGCAAGGATTGATTCAATGTCTTCAATAAAGCCCATGTTTAACATTTCATCTGCTTCATCAAGGATTACCGTATGAACAGTGTCAAGACGCATGGTCTTTCTATTGATATGGTCTAATACACGTCCTGGAGTACCTACGATAATATGTGGGGCTTTCTTAAGTGAACGGATTTGACGGCTGATATCCTGCCCTCCGTAAATTGGGAGTACACGCACTCTTTTGCCGGCACCTATTTTGTATAATTCTTCAGATACTTGAATCGCCAATTCACGCGTTGGCGCAATAATAATCCCTTGGATAGCATCTAATTTCATATCCACTTTTTCCACCAATGGAATACCGAATGCAGCTGTTTTACCAGTTCCTGTTTGCGCCTGGCCGATCAAATCTTTATTTTCTAGGCTCAATGGAATTGTTTCTGCCTGGATTGGTGTTGCTTCCTCAAAGCCCATTTTGAGAACAGCTTTTAACGTAGCTTGGCTAATGCCTAAGTCTTGAAACTTTGTCAATGTTTTCATTCTCCTTCATCTATTTGAAAATATGTTTCTTAAGTGCTGAATATATTCTCACACGCATCAAATGCGGTAATAAGTGCTTCTTTATTTTACCAAAAAAAAGAACATTCTCCAAAGGAGTATGCCCTTTTCGATCGTTCTTTAGACACGTTGATGATTATCATACCACTTTTACTAGTATTTTGCAATAAAGACGTCTAACCCCGCCTTACCGCTCCATCAAAAAGTCCAAAACTTGAGAAAATAGGGCAGAACGTTCTTCACAATGGCAAATATGGTGTTTCGAATCCTTTATATAGGTAAGCTTCTTTTGTTTCGCACCTATGGTTTGGTATAAGTATTCAGCACTTTTAGGCGGCACAATCCCGTCACAATCTCCTTGTGCAATCAATGTCGGCACTTTCACCTGACCTAGGAGAGGCTTGACCGATGAAACAAGCTTACGGAATTGTAATGTTGCCGCTAAAGGGGTTTCCGTTATTTTTCGTTTATAACGGTGAAATAATTCATTCTCTTGTAAGTTTCCTTGAAAGGAATCAAGGATGATTTTTTTAATATCGGCTCCGAGCTGCCTTGGATTCACATAATAGGCAGCAGCGCTAAGTAGAATCAGCTTGTCCACAGGATGTTTGGCGGCAAGAAAACTGGCAATCAAGCCGCCCATTGAAAAACCAATTACGTACACGACCTTACAGGCTTCATTGAGTTTTTTCAATTCAGCTTCGGCACAATCAATCCACTCTTGGTAGCGGACACCTTTTAAGGCGCCCGGTTCGCCGTGACCAGGCAGTGTAGGGACACTAAATAGCCAATCCGTGTTCTCCTCTAAAAAGGAGGCAAGGGGCTCTACTTCATACGGGGCACCTGTAAATCCATGAATAAGTAAGCAGCCAATCATCCGTTTCACACCTGCCAATTATCATAAATGGATTATTTTTGTAAAGCTGAAACGACTTCCTCTAACTTCATACCTCTGGAGGCCTTCACAAGAACTAATGTATCTTCATCCACGAACGGTTTTAATTCCTGAATAAGTTCTGCTTTATCTGTAAAAGCAAACACTCTTTTTTCTCCCAAGATCTTCTTAGCACCTATGGCGATATTCCCACCTAGTGAACCATACGTGAATAGATAATCAATTTTATCCCCGTTTAAGCCTTCTCCAATTTGCAAGTGGTACTGTTCTTCTTGCGGGCCAAGCTCTAGCATGTCTCCAAGAACAAGAATTTTCCGCTTATAGCCTTGCAGATTGGATACTAATTCGATGGCTGCCATCATGGAAGTTGGGCTGGCGTTGTAGGCATCATTGATGATTTTTTCCCCTAAGTGCCCTTCCACTAGCTCCATCCGCATATTTGTCAGCTTTATGCTCGTTAAGCCCGCATTCATTTTTTCAAAGGGAATGGAAAAATAATGAGCAATCAGCATCGATGCCAGCGCATTTAATATGTTGTGGGTGCCAAGAACCGGAAGCTCAAAAACAGTGTCAGCCCCATTCATTTTGAATGCGTTTCCTTGCTCGATTTGGGTAATTTCTGTTGGATAGAGATCATTGGTTTCGTTTCTGCCAAAGGTCTGAATCGTAATATTTCCTGTATTTTGTTGGATACGCTCCATTAGAAGCGGTTCATCGCCATGCAGGACAGCAAGACCGCCATCACGAAGACCTTGGAGAATTTCCAATTTCGCTTCAGCTATTCCTTCCCTTGAGCCAAGATCAAGAAGATGTGATTCCCCAATATTGGTAATCACAACTGCATCGGGACAGGCAAGTTTTGTCAGGAATTCGATTTCGCCTCTGCCGCTCATTCCCATTTCGAGAATGGCCATTTCCGTGTCTTCATGTAACCCTAGAACGGTTAATGGCAGGCCGATATGGTTATTATAATTCCCTTCCGTTTTTTGCACCTTATATTGAATCGATAATAACGCAGCCGTCATATCCTTCGTTGTTGTTTTTCCATTACTTCCCGTAATCCCTACCACTTTAACAGGTAATTCCTGCCGATATTTTCGCGCTAATTCCTGTAAGGCGGCCAGACAGTCATCGACAATGATAATTGGTAAGTCTAATGGCGGATTCGGGACATCCTTCTGCCAAAGGGCAGCTGCCGCACCTTTTCGGATGGATTCCTCTACATACTTATGTCCGTCCACATGTTCTCCCTTAAAAGGAATAAACAGATTTCCCGGATTAATCTTTCGGGAATCAATCGTCACTCCCTCAATCATCACATCAGCAAACTGGGGAATCTCATTTGAGGCGGAAACCATTTCTGCAATTTGTTTTAATGTGCGCTTTATCAAGTTGATACCCTCCCTTTATTGAGATTAAACAGAAACGGACACGGCACTTCAGCCGTGTCTCAAAGAATAGCGTAAGCGCCCTGGTCAGCGGCGTATGGCCTGGAGCGCTCCAACTGAGATAAAGGAAACACGAAGAGCGCTAGCGATTCGATGTTGACTTATCGTAGGGCGGAGAGCGAAGGACACTAGCCGCTAGGGCGCTGGAGCTGGACAATTCTCAAATTTGAAATTTCTTTCTTATCTTTTAAAAAGTATATTTAATATTTTGTTTCTCGGCATGTCGTTCTGTCGCCAAATTCACGAGACGCTCGATTAATTGTGGATATTCTACCCCTGTGTGCTTCCATAAAAGTGGGAACATACTGAACGGAGTAAAGCCCGGCATCGTATTCACCTCGTTAATTAGTGCCCTGCCATCTTTCGTTAAGAAGAAATCAGCACGAACAAGTCCTGAGCAATCCAATGCCTTAAAAGCCTGAATGGCCATTTCCTTTAAGATCCCGTACTCTTCTTCCGTGATGTCAGCCGGAATAATTAAGGCAGTGTCGCCATCTTCATATTTCGCTTTGTAATCATAAAACTCCGTTCTCGGAACAATCTCACCCGCTACAGAACATTCCGGTTCATCGTTGCCGAGGACAGCAATCTCAATTTCACGCGCCGTTACACCTTCTTCAATAATGACTTTGCGGTCAAATTGGAACGCTTCAGCAAACGCCAGATCTAATTCAGCACGATTAGTACATTTGCTGATTCCAACGCTTGAACCCAGATTTGCCGGCTTAACAAAGCACGGATAACCGAGTTCCGCTTCTACTTTAGCATAGGCCTCTTCCTTCGCCTTTGCCCACTCGCTTTTTATAAAAGCTACATAATTTACTTGTGTGAGTCCTGCCTGTGCAAAGATATTCTTCATTATCACTTTATCCATTCCGGCAGCTGAAGCCAGAACGCCGTTTCCTACGTACGGTAAATTTAGCAGTTCTAATAACCCCTGTACGGTTCCATCTTCACCGTTTGGTCCGTGTAATAGCGGGAAGATTACATCAAGCGGCCCTTCTTCCTGCTGGTCCTTTTGCTGAAATGACGGCGCAAGTGACAGCGGCGATAAAGAATGGCCTTTAGAAAATTCAAGTGCCTTAACATTTTCTACCGGTTCATTTAACTGTGGTCCTTTAATCCATTCGCCTTCAACATTTATGTAAATCGGATGAATTTCAAATTTTTCAAGGTTTAATGCATTGATGACAGAGCGTGCTGTCTGTAAGGATACACTATGCTCCGCGGATTTTCCTCCATATAACAAACCTAGTTTTGTTTTCATACCAAAACCTCCAATTCTGTTTCACGGTTTTATTTTAACACTTTATCAAATAAGAAAGGAAATGTAAGCAGACCTGTTTTTTAAATGTTTTTTTCTCTTCATTAGTTTATGATATATATGGCTTGCTTCAAAACAAACATTTGGTCCCACTATATAGAAAATCTCCCCAATCGGAGAGATTTAAATAACATTTAGTTTCCATTCTTTTGTTTTTTTATCAAAGATGATCTTCGCATGGTATGGTTTAGCGGAGATTTGTTCGTATTCTTCCACCATATCATCCATATTTGCAAAATCTCCAACCACCCAGATCGGTATTTCAATTCGGCCGCGCTGGTGGTCAGCATCCCGTAAGGATATACAAATTCCTTCCTTAATAAAAGGTGTTAACGAGAGGAGGATTTCTTTATTCACCTGCGGATAGGAGCGTTTCTTCCGCAGACCAAGGATTGATTTTTCCAGCTTCATTTCCCCAAGCTTGCCGGCCAGTGCTTCACTTAATAGATGGAAAAAATCCTTAAAGCTGCGATAATAGATTTTGTTATACCAGCCATCATCGTGGGCCAAATAAACAAAACGGTTGCCTAGTTTATTATAAAAAGGCAATCGTAAATGCTGCTTTTGATGGCCTAAATATAATAATTCAGCTAATTCCTGACCTGAAAGTTCATTCAGCACTTCTTCTTCAATAAAATCAATCCAGCAGAAGTTGCCGTAACTGTATACATCTTCTCCTGCTAACTTATTAATTCTCTCTTCCGGACAATATTCGAGCAGCGTATGCATATTAAAATCAGCATCATCAAAGCGGTGCTTTAGCAAAAGCAGATGATTTAATGAACCTGAAAAAGCAGCAGCAAATTCAGCGAATTCGATACCGTAGGACAGTACATACTGGTCTGATTGATTTAAATGAATATAGATAAGATCCCGTATGTCTTGATGATGCTTTTTCAAAGCCAAACTCCTCCGTTCAACTACATGAATGATATTAAAACGTGATTTCCATGAAACTTCCAATCGCCTTTATAAATACTTCCTTATTTTATCAAATAATAGGACAAATAGCATATTTCAATTCTTTTACAAAAAATGTTTATATGTTACACATACTATTTAAAATCCACCTGAATAGTATTTGTTCTTTTGCTCATTATAGACCAATGCACCTTTATGAAAGGAGTGTATATAGAACATGATTAAAGATATGACTCCCGATGAAATAAATCTTTATATTATTAAAACATTAAAAGAAAACAAAAAAGACGACTTTGAGACGATATTGGAAGAGCTCCAGCCATATGACATGGCAAAAATTTATGAGGAATTGCCGGAAAAACATAAAGGCAGGTTTCTATTATTTTTAAAGTTTGACGTGTTGGCTGACCTGATGGAGGAGCTTGATAAGTCTGAGCAGCTTGAATTATTGAACATTCTGGGCATTGAAAAAACCAGTAAGGTTCTAGATTTAATGGATAATGACGACCTGGCCTTATTATTAAATGAGCTTTCGCCAGAGAAGAAAGACTCGCTGCTTTCAGGAATGAAAGCAGAAGAGTCCAATGCCGTTAAAGGAATCATGAATTATCCTCCGGAAACAGCCGGAAGAATTATGACCAATCGATTTGTTTGGATTCGTGATTATTATACCGTCAGAGAAGCAGTTGATAAGTTTAAAATCTTTGCAGAGTTTGCGGAGTCGATTAACTACCTGTATGTCACTGACGAGGCACGAAGGCTTGTTGGGGTCGTCTCTTACCGGGATTTACTATTGGCAGAACCAGAGGAGAAAATCCGGACGATTATGTACGAACGGGTCATTTCCGTTTCAGTAACCACGGACCAGGAGGTAGTGGCACGAACGGCAGAACGTTATGATTTCTTAGCCATTCCGGTTGTCGATGACAACAATGTTCTTGTCGGAATTGTAACGGTCGATGATATTATCGATGTCGTGATTAAAGAAGCAAATGAAGATATTGAAAAGTTGTCGGCATCAGGGAAATCCATTGACTTTGAAACGAAAACATTCGTCGCTGCGGCAAGACGGCTTCCTTGGCTGATTTTACTCTTATTCATTGGTGTAATTTCCGGGAGGATCATCAGTAGTTTTGAAGATACGCTTCAGCAGGTGGTAGCCCTTGCCTTTTTCATGCCAATGATTGCCGGGATGACGGGAAATACCGGAACCCAATCACTTGCCGTAGTTGTTAGAGGGCTCATTTCGTATGACATTGATAGAAAAGTGGTTACCCGCTTAATCACTAGGGAGCTCGGTGTGGGGATTACGATTGGCCTCACCTGTGCCATTCTCATTGCCATTATCGCTTATATCTGGCAGGGAAATTTGATATTGGGCGCGGTTGTCGGCTGTTCCCTGTTTCTCACTCTTATTATCGGGACCCTTGCCGGGACGATTATCCCCCTGATCTTATATCGGTTGAAAATTGACCCTGCTGTCGCATCAGGACCGCTGATTACCACCTTAAATGATATATTTTCGTTACTCACCTACTTCGGAATCGCAACCATGTTTTTAAAGCATTTGATGTAGAGATCTTTTGATAAAATATAAATGAAACCTTTTACATGCGGAATCGTTATATAAAGGAGTGTACTATTTTCCCTTAATAGGTAATAAGTATTGTGAGCAAGCCTTTTCTTTGCTAGCATAAAATTAGTAAATATTAGGAAAAATCAGGTGTAGCCAATGGATGCAAACAAGAAAAAAGCCGATCGCTTCGATTGGACATTAACATTACTATTATTTCTTTTTTTCTTAGTCAGCTGTGCGGCGATTTATAGTGCACAAGCCTCGGGGCAATATGGCGCGACGAATTTCTTAATGATGCAAGTTTTTTGGTATGTAATCGGGGCCGCCATCATCACCGTGTCCATCTTTATCGACAGCTATCAATATAAGCGGCTTTCCTGGTATTTATATGGCTTTGGATTGATTTTACTTATTGGGGTTTACCTGGCACCCGAATCGATTGCCCCTGTTAGAAACGGCGCAAAAAGCTGGTTTGTCATTAAAGGGGTCGGGCAGATACAACCGTCCGAATTTGTGAAGACCTTTTTAATTTTGGCCTTAAGCCGGCTGATTACCACTCACCAGGAAAAGCATGTGGAGAAAACGCTAAAAACTGACTTTCTATTACTATTAAAATTAGGAATCACAACTGCAGTGCCGCTTGGGCTAATCATGCTCCAGCCTGACCTGGGGACTGGGCTCGTGATTTTATCGATTTTAACTGGACTTATTTTGATTTCGGGGATATCTTGGAAAATCATTATTCCAATCTATAGTTTAGGTGCGTCCCTTGGAGGACTTATATTCTACCTTGTCCTAATCAAGCCAGACTTTCTCGAAAAATATCTTCATGTGCAAACCTATCAATTTAACCGCATTTATGCATGGCTCGATCCCCATAGTCATACAACAAGTTCAAGCTACCACTTGTTAAAATCGTTAAGCGCGATTGGCTCAGGACTTATCACAGGAAAAGGGTTTGGCAATCGGGAAGTGTATATCCCGGAAGCCCATACAGATTTCATTTTTAGCGTGATTGGTGAAGAATATGGTTTTGTTGGCGGCAGTATCGTCGTCGGTCTCTTTTTTCTCCTTATTTATCATTTAATTAAGACTTCGTTAGACACCAATGACCCGTTTAGCACGTATGTCTGTACTGGAATTATCAGCGTCATCACCTTCCATGTCTTTCAGAACATTGGGATGACGATTCAAGTACTGCCAATTACGGGTATTCCGCTGCCATTTATCAGCTATGGCGGCAGCTCACTCATGGGGAATATGTTTGCAATGGGTCTGATCTACAGCATCCGTTACCACCATAAGACGTATATGTTCACATCAAAAAATTCGTTGCAGGCATAGATGAATTGGCGGCAGATTTTTGCATTTTCCCTTACATGGGCATAAATGAAGGAAAATGACCATATTCATTTCATTATTAGACAAACTGAGATAAACTATATTTGGTTATAACAATACATAAGCGAAGGTGAACTATGGCTAACTTTATTAACTCCATATTAGAATTTTTATCCCAGTTAGGATACCTCGGCATTGCCCTAGGTTTAATGATAGAGATTATCCCTAGTGAAATAGTTTTAGGTTATGGCGGATACATGGTTTCACAGGGACATCTCAATTTTGTCGGAGCGGTTATTGCCGGGACAATCGGCGGGACAATTGCTCAGCTATTTCTATATTGGGCTGGTTACTATGGCGGCCGGCCATTTTTAGAGAAATACGGAAAGTACGTCCTTATTAAGAAGAGCCATATTGATGTAGCAGAGCTTTGGTTTAGAAAATATGGTGCTGGAGTCATATTCTCGGCCCGGTTTATCCCTGTTGTAAGACATGCTATTTCCATTCCTGCCGGGATTGCCAAAATGTCAGCGACCAAATTCACTCTTTATACCGTGGCAGCTGTTTTGCCTTGGTCGATTCTTTTTATTTATTTAGGAAAGGTATTGGGCAAAAATTGGTCACATGTAAAGGAAGTTGCCCAGCCATATATATTGCCAATTATCATTGCCGCAATTGTTTTGGGAGCAATCTATTTTTTAATCAAAAAAACGAAGAAAACCACCGAATAACGAAATTCGGTGGTTTTTATTTATAACATGACTCCAGTAATTGCGGCTGTTAATAAGCTTACAAGTGTTGCCCCAAATAACAATTTAAGTCCAAACCTCGCCACCACATTTCCTTTCTTTTCATCCAAGCCTTTTACGGCACCGCTGATAATTCCAATCGATGAAAAGTTAGCAAAGGAAACAAGGAAGACTGAAATGATGCCAACGGTTCTGCTTGATAGCGAATCTGTGATTTTTCCTAAATCCATCATCGCAACAAACTCATTTGATACTAATTTTGTCGCCATGATGGTTCCTGCATCAACAATTTCGGAAGCAGGTACCCCAACGATAAAGGCAAATGGTGCAAATACATATCCAAGCGCCATTTGGAAGCTAATCCCGAAGATGACGGCAAAAACGTGATTTATCATACTAATTAAGGCAACAAAGCCGATCAGCATGGCCCCAACAATGATTGCCACCTTAAAGCCATCCATGATATATTCCCCAAGCATTTCAAAAAAGGTTTGTTTTTCTGCCCCTTCAATTTCAATAATATCCTCTTTTTCTGTTACTTCATAAGGATTAATGATATTTGCAATAATAAATCCGCCAAATAAGTTTAATACAAGGGCAGTAATAACATATTTTGGCTCAATCATTGTCATGTATGCCCCTAAAATCGATGCCGATACTGTTGACATGGCCGAGGTACATAATGTATACAAGCGATGTTCAGGAAGGTATGGAAGCTGTTTTTTTACCGAAATAAACACTTCCGATTGGCCAAAAATAGCAGATGCCACCGCATTATACGACTCTAATTTCCCAAGACCATTAATCTTACTTAACACGAGGCCAAGGAAACGGACGATAATCGGAAGGACTTTTATATACTGAGCGATTCCAATTAATACGGAAATAAAGACAATCGGCAAGAGAACATTCAAGAAGAAAGGCCCTGCCCCTTTATTCGCAATTCCGCCGAATACAAAATTAACACCATCAGCAGCATAGGCTAGAAGATGTTCAAATAACCCTGCTATTCCTCTGATTATCACAAGCCCTACTTCGGTATTAAGCAGGATGAAAGAAAATATCAGCTGTAAAACGAGCATAATAGCAATCGGTTTCAATTTAATCCCTTTTTTATTATTACTTACGATAAAGGCAAGCAAAAAAATAACGACTAATGCTGCCAAAAACAATATAAATTTCAAAAACATTCTCTCCTATTCTGATGATGTTATCTCCAAGATGTAAATTATTCGACAAAAATCGACAGCGTTTTCAAACATAAATTTGATTATAGAATTGCATCTTATTCATGTCAACCATATGTAAGGAAGTAGTAAAATTCAGGATATTCGCTATCATCTAACTTTTATTTTTCCCTTATTGAGATTAAATCATCCACCTTTTTTCCTCACAGCAAATAGGCATGGAGACCCTTCTCCACGCCAGTCAAGTATTCAATTCAATCTGAACATCTACCTTTGCTGCACCACACTTACCCGATCTTTATATAAATAGTAGAAATAAAGCAGCATCGCAATGAAAATGGACACAGCGGACGTTTTATAAATGCTGCTATATCCGAACAGATGGCTGATCTGACCAAACATCATCGCCCCTAAACCAATCCCCAAATCGAAAAAAGAAAAAAAGGTCGCATTCGCCATTCCTCTCCGATTTATTGGGACTCTCTCGATCGACCATGCCTGCAGGGCAGGCTGTACCGTACCAAAACCTAGACCGTATAAAACTGCAGCTACAAAAAGAACACTGCTGTTTGGAAGCCAAGATAGCAGCATCATCGCGATCAAAATCAACAATGTCCCTGGAATAAAGACGGCCCGGTGTCCTTTTCGGTCATATAGCTGTCCAGCAAAAGCCCTTGTGGCCATCAGTGCAAGTGCATATAAGAGAAAGTACAATTGGATGCCGGCAATATGCCTTTCAGCAGTATATAACGGGAGAAAGGCAGCGATCCCTCCAAATGTAAAGGTGATAAAGAACATCAGCATCGATGGCTTCAAGGCATTTTTCTCATACAGATCCAGCTTTTCCTTTTTCTTCTTCTGCCGTGGTTCGACCTTTTTGTAGGTAATTCTTGATGACAATAAAAGTGCTACCATTCCTAATCCGGCACAAATTAAGAAAAATTGTTTAAACGAAATGATGCCGGTTAAAATCAGCCCCAGGGAAGGACCGAATGCCAGTGCTAAATTGCCTGACAGTCCATAATACCCCATTCCCTCTCCTCTCCTAGACGCCGGAATTAAATCCGTCGCAATCGTTCCGGAGGCAGTCGTGGAAAATCCCCAGCCGGCACCTTGAACAACGCGCATCGCAAAAAGGAAGACAATGCTTGTTAAAAAACCAAAGGATCCGACTGATAGGACAAAAATGGCTAGTCCAATGAGATAAACAAATCCCCTGCCCTTTGTTTCAAGTGAACTTCCTGCATATGGGCGCAGCAATAAGGCTGAGAAGGTAAAAATCCCTACAACAAATCCGATTAATTGATCATTCCCGCCCAAATCTTCGACAAATAGTGGAATGGTTGGAAGCGTCATTTGAAATCCAAGAAAGATAAAGAAATTTGCCAAACAGATCAGGACAAAATCTTTTGTCCAAATTCTTTCCTTCGTCAGCTGTTTTTCCATAAAAGGTAAAAACCCCTTTCAAATAATGAAAATGAAAAAACGTTTCTACGATTGGTAGAAACGAAATTTCACGTACAAACATTGGTTACTTTACATTTGCTGCTTCAATGGCACGTTTCATTGCCTGCATTTGACCTAAATGAAGTGACTCGTGGAAAACCGCAAAGTTCGCAAGCTCACCAAAGGTTTCTTGACCAAGGAACGGAGTCTGTAGCTTTTCGTTAAAGCTTTCTCCTGGAATTTCCTTGATTCTTTTGATTTGCTCCTTTAACTGTGCAGTCAATTCCTGCACTGATGGAACGTCGCCCTGCCAGTCAGCTGGTTTAGTACCTGTGGCAAATAAATCCATATAATTCGCTGGCAGGTTCGTTGATTTTTTTGGGAAGCCAAACATAAATTGCTCCGCAACTGTTAACACATGACCAATATGCCAGTGGATTGTATTGTTAAACCCATGCGGCTGTGTATCTACAATCGCCTCATCTAACGCCTCTACATTTTTAATAAAATAGCTCCTTGTTAGCTCAAAGCTCTTAAATAGTAATGCACTCATTTTCATTAGCCTCCCTACTGGTTACATAGCTTCATTCTATACCATTATTCACCAATTATGAAACGAAATGCCCTACATTTCTTCAGGTGCTTCTATTCCTAATAATCGCAAGCCTTCTTTTAGAACGACGGTGACACTGTAAACAAGGGACAAGCGTGCATGTTTTTCGGCGCTTTCTTCTAGAATCTTTACTTCGGCATAATACTTATTGAAGGCTTGGGCAAGGTCGACAATATACTTGGCCACCTGAGATGGATCGTAATTCTCGCAAGCTCTTTTAATAGCTGGTGCAAATTCCATTAATAGGCTTGCCACCTTCCATTCTTTATTCCAAGAATTCGTGCATGCTTCAGGCTGTGACTTGGCCTGCCAATTTGCTTTTCGTAAAATAGAACATGCCCGTGCAAACGTATATTGGACATATGGCCCTGTCTCGCCTTCAAAGCGCAGCATTTCCTCTAAGGAAAATTCAATGTCATTCATCCGGTTGTTCTTTAAGTCGTGGAAAATAACCGCCCCCACGCCCACCTGTTCCGCTACGGCATCTTTGTTTACTAAATTGGGGTTTTTCTCCTCGATGTTATGACGCGCCATTGCAATGGACTCGCTTAATACCTCTTCTAAAAGAACAACTTTTCCTTTACGGGTCGACATCTTTTTGCCGTCTTTTAACATCATGCCGAATGGAACGTGTTCCATTTTCTCTGCCCATTCGTAACCTATTTTTCCCAAAACGGCAATTAACTGTTTAAAATGGAGGCTTTGTTCGTGGCCAACTACATATACAGATTGGCCAAAGTCATAGTTTTCCTTTCTATAGAGAGCGGCAGCTAAATCACGTGTGGCGTAAAGCGTTGCACCATCTGATTTCTTAATCAGGCATGGGGGCAGGCCTTCTTCGGCTAGCTCGACTACCATGGCCTGATCGGATTCTACTAGCAGCTGTTTCTCCTCCAGCAGCTTGACGATTCGATCCATTTTATCATTATAGAAGGCTTCGCCTGCATAGGAGTCAAATTCGACATTCATTAGCTCATATATTCTTGAAAATTCTTTGAGCGATTCATCGCGAAACCATTGCCACAAGCTTAAAGCCTCCGTGTCACCATCCTCGAGACGTTTAAACCAGCTGCGTCCTTGATCTTCAAGCGATGGATCTGTTTCTGCTATTTCATGAAACTTAATATAGAGTGCCAGTAACTCCTTAATGGGATTTTGTTTTACCTTTTCTTCACTGCCCCATAGATTATAAGCGGTAATAAGCTTCCCAAATTGGGTGCCCCAGTCGCCTAAATGGTTAATTTTTATGGGCTTATAACCGCATTTTTCTGTAATTAGGGCAATAGAGTTTCCGATTACAGTAGAGCGCAAATGACCCATCGAAAATGGCTTAGCGATATTCGGTGACGACATGTCAATCGTGACGTGACCGCCATTGCCAAATTTGTGGTCCCCGAAATATCCCTTTTGCTTAATGATGCTGTCGATCAGCTGTTCCGAAACAAGCTTTTTATTTAAAAAGATATTTAAGTACGCCCCAACAACTTCAACCTTCTCAAATGTTGGCGATTGAATCTTTTCACTGAGTTCCTGGGCGATCAAATGAGGTGATTTTCTTTTCAGCTTCGCTAATGTGAAACACGGAAAGGCTAAATCACCATGTTCGGTGTTTTTTGGCTTTTCGATCATCATTTCCAGATCCGCTGCTGTGATTTCCTGGTCAAGCAGCTCAAATAGAATGGCTGCCAGCTCCTTCTTAAAATTCATATTCAAAAGACCTCCTTTTATTAAAAAAACAAAAAACCCCCGCCTCTTATAAAAAGAGACGAGAGTTTGAATATCCCGCGGTACCACTCTAATTGTTCAAATCTGAACCGGCTTTGCTTTGTAACGAAGAATTCTCCGTCGCACCCTACTTCATTCGGGTGAGCATCTCAAAAGTGCGCTTCATTATCTGTTCCGTACCAGGCTCACACCGCCCCTGGCTCGCTTTCACTTCCTAGATAACTACTCTCTTTTTCATTGATTTTTTAGGGTTTGATTATCCGTTATTATACTGGAAACATTAGGATTTATCCAGTCATGTTGATTTTTTTTTATTAAGGAAATCCTACTGTTAAAGGAGGGATTTTTATGGCTAGAAGAAATAAAATACTTGTCCCGGAAGCACGTCAAGGCTTGGATGCGTTAAAAGCAAAGGTAGTTCATTCTGCCCGCCCGGAGGATGCGAAATTTGAAGCAGCCGAAGAGGTCGGTGTTCCTTTGAAAAAGGGCTATAATGGCCAGCTCACATCCGAACAGGCTGGCAAAGTTGGCGGCCGGCTTGGCGGCAGCATGGTCCGCGAACTCGTGAAAATGGCACAGGAAAACTTGAGCAAACGACAGTAACGAGTGGGATCTATTTTGTAGATCCCTTTGTGGGCTTTGTGGTTTTAGCTTTTGCAGCTAATTCCCCTATTGGATTCATTTCTCGCTTTTTGAATCGGGGTTATGCATCCAATACCCCCTATTGGATTCATTTCTCGCTTTTTGAATCGGGGTTATGCATCCAATACCCCCTATTGGATTCATTTCTCGCTTTTTGAATCAGGGTTATGCATCCAATACCCCCTATTGGATTCATTTCTCCCTTTTTGAATCGGGGTTATGCATCCAATACCCCTTATTGGATTCATTTCTCCCTTTTTCAACGCCGGTTTTGCATTCAATTCTCCACAAAGTAAAAACGACCTGCGCCTTTATAAAGTACAAGTCGTTTTATTCTTCTTGAAGCCCTTTTAAAAGAAAGCCCTTCATGATTTCAGCAATTTGCCCTGAACTTAACGGTTCGTGATTTCTTTCCCAGTCAGAAACAAGGGCAATATACATTTTTAACAAAAGAAAGCTGGTGATTTCAGTATTAACGGGTGGAATGGCCCCTTTCACAATGGCTGTCTCGATTTTTTTCTTTAAAAAAGCAATAATCTCATTTTCGACATGCTGCAGCATTTCGGTAACCGCTAATGTCCCCATTTCTGTTTCTTCCTGGACAAGCTTAATCATGAGCTGGTGCTGGGAACGAAATTCTAATAAACGGTATAAGGCTCGATGGACATTTTCCGTAAATGGTAATTCCGGCTGGATGACAGCATCTGCCTCAGCAATCATTTCCTTTACCAGTGTAGAAATAATCTCTTCAAATAACTCTTCTTTATTTTTAAAAAAAGTATAAATCGTTCCTTTTCCTACATTGGCAAGCTTCGCAACCTGATCCATTGTTGTCGCCTTAAAGCCAAATAAGGAAAAGGATTTTGTCGCTGCTTCCACAATCATCTTTCTTCTGTCGGGTGCCATATGCATCACCATCCTATTTGACCAATTTAGTTTTATAGTCACTTCTAAGTTAATTTTACTATATCATAGCATTTTTGCAGTTTCAATTTTATTTGGAATCTTGTTGGAATAAATAGTTTTTCCCGCAGACAAAAACTAATGCATACAACCCCTTCTAAATGGAAAAATATACACAGGTTATGTAAGGGGGCTTTATGATGTTTCGGTTCCGTAAGCGAAAAAAAGCTATTAATAATAAAATCACCCCATATACTTCTAATTTAAAAAATCACCCTTTACATTCAGAACTCTCAGCAAACGAACAAATGGTAAAGGATATTTTTCATAACTGCGCTGACCTTGTCATTCACCCTATCTTTTTAAAAGGGAAACCGCAAATACTTTTAATTTTCTTAGACGGGTTAACGGACTCAAAGACGTTAGAGCAAGTATTATTGCAGCCCCTGTTGTTTGATGGATTTCCCGATGGCTTAAGCGAAGTTCATTCACTTAAGCAATTGATTGAGCAGCAATTATTTGCTGTTACCCCCAATAGGACGGTCGCAAACTTTGATGAATTTATTGATGGGATTTTAATGGGCAATGTTGGGATTATAATCGAGGGGGAAACAAAGGGAGTAATTGCCGATTTTAAAGGAATGGCCCAGCGCAGTGTGGAAGAACCGGCATCTGAGATTACGATTCGCGGGCCAAGGGACGGATTCACAGAATCCATCCGGACAAATACTTCGCTGCTAAGGAGAAGAATTCGTAGTTCCCGACTCAAACTCGAATCATTAACGATTGGGGAATTGTCAAAAACAAGCGTAGAGATTGCCTACATTGAGGGACTTGCTCCTGATAACCTTTTGGAAGAAGTCCGGAGCAGGCTCGGACGGATTGAAATCGATGGGATTCTTGAATCGGAGTATATCGAGGAGTTTATAGAAGATAATCCTTTTACACCATTTCCCCAGATTCAAAATACCGAAAGACCTGATATTGTGATTGCTAATCTTCTAGAAGGAAGAGTGGCCATTTTGGTAGATAATACATCGTTCGCCCTGATTGTACCTATGACCTTTTGGAACGGTCTGCAGGCTGTAGAGGATTACTATGAACGGTTTCTCTATACTTCCTTTATTCGCTTTATTCGTTATATCTTATTTAATACGACGATGTATTTACCATCTATATACGTTGCCTTGACGACCTATCACCCCAAGTTGATTCCAACTACACTTCTAATAAGTGTTGCAGCAGCACGTGAAGGAGTTCCATTCCCAGCCATCATTGAGGCATTGATTATGGAATTTGTGTTTGAAGGGCTGCGGGAGGCTGGGATTCGCCTTCCAAAGGCGGTAGGCTCAGCTGTCAGTATTGTCGGGGCGCTTGTCATCGGCCAGGCAGCTGTACAAGCCGGAATTGTCTCAGCACCGATGGTCATTGTGGTGGCGACAACCGGGATTGCGTCCTTTTCCATTCCCCGTTATAACCTTGGCACGGCACTGAGGCTTGTCAGATTTCCGATGCTGCTTTTAGCAGGAATGTTTGGCTTATATGGTATTGTCATCGGCTTTATCGCCTTGACCATCCATCTAGTCAACCTCCGCTCCTTCGGGGTTCCGTATTTTACACCTTTGGCACCGCAAATTCCGGGAGATTTAAAGGATGTTTTATTTCGGGCGCCAAGATGGGCAAACATATATGGCCCCATCTTTACGTTTGGAAGAAATAAACAGCGGATTCCTTCAGAGCAAAAACCAGGTCCCCAAAAAGGAGGACGGCAGCAATGAAGAAAAATACCGTTCTCTGTTTTGGATTATGCCTCCCATTACTTTTTTTATCCGGCTGCTGGGATCGCATGGAATTAAACGACCGGGCCATTTGGCTGGCAACCGGCTGGGATACGGCTGAAAACGGCGGGGTTGAAGTCAGCGGACAAATTGTCATTCCCGCGAACGTCCAAACCCAAGGCGGCGGAGGCGGAGCAGCGCAACAGGGATTTTTCACCATTTCTGCAAAAGGAAAAAATCTTGGCGATGCCATGCAAAACATGCAGACAAAACTCCCAAGAGAGGCATTTTTTGGCCAGCGCCGCGTGGTCCTTTTTAGCGAGGAGTTTGCCAAACGCGGACTTAAAAATGAGCTTGATATGAATAGCCGAGCCTCTGATGTCAGTCTTCGGGCGGATGTATTTGTGGTAAAGGGGTCTACAGCAAAAGAATTCCTTACGGTGGCTAATCCATTAGAGAAATCGCCCGCTGCTTCGGCATTAAAGGAGCACCGGCAAAGTGGCGGAAGAGGGGATACTTCTTATTTAAAAATGCTGATTGCGGCAAACCGCGAGGGAATTCGTACAACGATTCCTGCCATCGAAATAAGCAGCTCACTTGAGGGGGTGAAGACCGGGAAAGAGGATTCGCCAAACCCCAAGTTATTTCGTATCACAGGTGTAAGCGTATTTGATCATAATATTAAAATGCTCGGGTTTCTAAATGCTGCTGAAAACAAAGATATGCTCTGGGTAATGGGGATTCTTCAAAAAATGAATATTAGCATTCCGAAACAAGAGGGGAATGCCAGCATCACTTTAACGAAAATAAAGAGCAAAATCGAACCGAAATTTGGTAAAAATAATCAGCTAAAGTTTACTGTCAGTTTGACAGGTGAAGGAGCTTTGACAGAAAGTAACTCAGAATTAGATGTTGAGTATACCGATAATTTAAAGCTCCTGGAAAAGAAATTCGAAAAAGAGGCACAAAAGCAGGTTCAGCAAACGATAACAAAGGTACAAGAAAAGTATGGTTTAGATATTTTTGGTTTCGGCGAGGTCATTCATCGAAAGCATCCCATTCGCTGGAAAAAGTTACGAACAAATTGGGATCAGACATTTTCACAAGCGGATATTTCCGTAAGGGCAACAATTAAGATTAAACAAATAGGAATGGATGGTCCATCATTATTATTTAAGGAAAGTGAGATTAAAAAATGAAACTGTCTGGACTGCAAATTTTTTGGCTGATGTTTACGTTTGAGACAGGAAACATTATCCTTCTCACAATTGGTCCGGTCATGGAAGATGCCAAGCAAGATATATGGATTTCATATGTAATCGCCAGCTTGCTTGGTGTACTAATAGCCTATGCAGCCACAAAAGCAGCTCAGCTTCACCCCAACCATTCGTTAATTCAATTTAGTAAGCTTATTTTGGGAAAATGGCTTGGAACATTGATTGTGCTTGTCTATCTCTTTCAATGGTTTTCTGTTATAGGCAATATATTAAGAGAATTTGCTGATTTTACGATTACCATCCTGCTCCCTACCACCCCTCCCTGGGCCTTGTATGTTACGATGCTGTTGTTACTCATCTATGTAACTTACATAGGTGGAATCGAAGGA
Source organism: Bacillus sp. S3 (assembly GCF_005154805.1). Lineage (GTDB taxonomy): Bacteria > Bacillota > Bacilli > Bacillales > Cytobacillaceae > Neobacillus. Next base: position 269,383 of record NZ_CP039727.1, on the reverse strand, counting down.
ATTGGACGGTGCAGCGAGGTTTTCGGGCCAATTATCATCCTATCTGTAATCTTGTTGATCATTCTATCCATTAAAGATTTTGACACCCTTAATTTGATGCCAGTCTTTATCGATTCCGGAATTGTTTCGATTTGGAAAGGAGCCTTGACCCCGCTGGCATTCCTTGGAGAGTCTGTCATGATGCTTATGCTCGTCTCTTTTATGAACGAGCCGCAAAAGGCCCTAAAAAGTGCCGTAGGCGGGATTGCCTTGGCTGCCTTCGCAGTGACTATTGTTGCTTTATGCGTGCTGCTGATTTTTGGACCAGAGATATCCGCTAAACTGCGCCACCCCACGTTTGATGTCGTCAGCTATATCTCTGTCATGGATTTTATCCAAAATTTGGAAATTATTGCCGTGTTAGTCTGGATATTAAGTGTTTTTATCAAGCTATCCCTGTATTTCTTTTTGGCCTGTTATGGCACCGCTCAATTATTCAAGATCAAAGACTGGCGGAAGATGATTTGGATTACGGCACCACTTTTTTTCGCCTTGGCACAGTTTTTTCCTAATCCATCTTACACCTATGGCTATATGAAAACGTATTGGACCCACTACGCTTTACCGATCAACATGGTGGGAATCCCACTATTGCTTTGGGGTATTGGCAGCATTCGTAAAAAGCGGGCAGGCAGTCATTAATGCTAGATGATAATCAAACGTTTGATTGAAAATTTGTTTTACTAATCAATCGTTTGATTAATTGTAAATCGCGATGATCGTATACTGCCTATGACCCTGTTGAACGATAGTGCCTGACACCAAATTGCCAAACAAGAAAACACGGCAGAATAAACAAACTCCCCAGAACAGGAGTCAGCATATGGATGAGGTCGTCTCCGTTTATTTTTCCGAGAATATACTTTAGCGGCAAGTAATTTACTGTTCCAAAAGGAATCACATAGGTAAAGAAGCGGGTTACCCATTTTTGATAAATATTTAACGGATATTGCGCCATCTCCCTGCCTCCGTCTGTAAAAATATTCGCCACTTCAAGGCCCTGAACTGTCCAAAAACAGATGCTGGCTGCAAGCATATAGATTCCGGTAAAAATAAGGACCCCGCTTGTGATCATCAGCACAAGGGTAATGACTTTGAATACACTCCAGTCAATAGGCAGATTACTAAGGGCCCATATTAAAACAATGAAACTTTGCAGCAGCCGGCCAAATTTCGTAAACTCGAATTTTGAGCCGAGCACCTGTAGAAACGTGCTTCTTGGACGTACCAGTAAGCGATCGAATTCCCCCTTGATGATTAAACTTGAAAACATATCAAACCCGCGGGCAAAACACTCACTTAAGCTAAAGGCCATGTGGATAACCGCGAAGCAAAGCGCCACCTCGAAAAAATCCCAGCCTTTTATTTGCCCAAACCGTTCAAATAAAAAAAACAGACCGGCAAAAACGGTTAAAGGGATAAAAAACTGACCTACTGTCAACAGCCAAAAAGATGTACGATATTGCATCTGTGATTTAAACAAAATCAGCAAATACTTATAATAAAGACGCAATGTGAATCAACCTCCCTGGACAACCACTTTTCTTACTACCCGGTTAAGGGCAACTCGGCCTAATAAAACGAGGACAAGCAAATATCCTAATTGAATGAGTATCCCTATAATGGCTTCATCCTGCGGAATATGTTCAGAATAGACCCGAAAAGGAAAGTCAGCCGTCCAGCGAAACGGAAGAACATTCGCTATATTTTGCAGCCACGATGGCATTAAGGGAACCGGAATAATTAAACCGGCAAAAAACTCGCCTAGGATTGAAAAAACTAGTATTGACCCCATCGGTGACATCGTTATAAAAACGGAAATATATAAAAACATTGAAATAGCAACCAACAATAATAAGCCCAGAAGTAAGGCAGTTAGGAATAATAGAAAAGCAGATAAACTAGGTGAAAAAGTCATGTCGTAGGGTTTAGGCAACAGAAAGGATACCATCAAAATCGGAAAACAGCGCAGGATGGCGCTCGATAATCGCTGTGCGAGCAGTTTTGCATACCAAAAACCATAAAGCTCACATGGACGACACAGCTCATAGGCAATATTTCCGCTTGTAATTAACTCAAACAGCTCAGAGTCACGAAACCACATCGTAATGAAAACAAGAAATGCCTGCTGCAGCCATATGTAAGTGATGATTTCTCTTAATGAAATAGGTGGGGTTTGTACCGTGTATTCGTAAAATGCTTCAAACACCATAATTGTGATAAATCCCCAGAAAAATTGCGTTGCCACTCCAGCTAGTGCCGCTGCCCGGTATTGCATGCCCATTGAAAGCCGCAGCTTCAAAACCGACCCATACACCCTCATATTTGGTACTCCCGATAAAGTCGAACAATGATGTCTTCAATCGGCTGCGTTTCAACCGTTACATCTAAAAGGTCTACCTTGTTGGATAGTTGTTTGATGACCTCCGAGGTTTTTACCTGCTCGGTATCGATACTCAGCACGACCCTTTCCGGTGTCCACGAAAGTGTGGCAGCCCCGGGGATGCGGATGGAGTTAATATTTTTTACATAATCCGCTGTGATCGTTTTATGTGTACCAAACCGCTTTCGAAGTTCCGCTAAGTTGCCGTCGTATAATAAACTGCCCTTGCCAACTAAAATCACCCTATCAGCTAATGCCTCAATATCATTCATATCGTGTGTGGTGAGGATGATAGTTGCCCCTTTTTCTTTATTGATCGTTTTGATAAACTGACGGACGGCGATTTTCGAGACGGCATCCAGCCCGATGGTCGGTTCGTCTAAAAATAAAATTTTCGGATTGTGGATGAGAGAAGCCCCGATCTCACAGCGCATTCGCTGGCCAAGACTTAATTGACGGACGGGTAAATGGACAATCTCTTGTAGTTCAAGCGTTTCGATGAGCAGGTCGATCGTAGATTTATAGTCTTGTTGGGGAACCTTATAGATGTCTCTGAGAAGTTCGAACGAATCCATCACTGGCACATCCCACCAGAGCTGGGAACGCTGGCCGAAGACGACACCAATATTTTTCACATACTGAATTCGGTCTTTCCAAGGTGTAAACCCCATGATCGTGCACTTCCCGGTGTCGGGCACCAGGATGCCGCTCATGACTTTAATCGTTGTCGATTTACCAGCACCGTTCGGACCGATATAGCCGACAATTTCTCCTTGATTAATAGAAAAAGAGAGGTCTTTTAGTGCGTCAACTATTGTATGTTCCCGGTAAAAGAGTGCTTTTGCAGCCTGCCGCAGCCCGGTTGACCGTTTGGCAATCTTGTATGATTTGCTTATTCCCTCTAATTGAATCAATTCGGTTTCACTCCCTCACATTTTGAGTCGCAGAGGAAAATAATAACATCTCAGACAGAAGAGCGTCAAGAATATTTGGAATATTATTACTCCAAAGGTGTAACAAAATGTTCACCCCTCATTTCCAAATATTTCTGTTTCTTATAATAAAATGAAATAGAAATAGCCGGCGTTAGGAAAGGTAGTGGATTATGTTTTTTAAATTACGCACTGAATCAGACAGACTAAAGATTTTAAGGTCATTAAACACAAGAGTGAATCTACCTGAAAATGACAAGCAATACTATTCTAACCTTAAAAAGGGCTTTGAAGGGGAAGTAAAGTTTGATAAGTTAACCGAAAAACTTCAAAGCGAATCCTGATTGTAAACGATTTGCTGCTGAAGAGTAACAATACAACATTTCAAATTGACTCTTTAATTATTCAAGATGTCCTTTATCTCTTCGAAATTAAAAATTATGAAGGGGATTATTATTTCGAGGCAGATAATTTTTACTCAATGCACGAAACTAAGATTCAAAATCCACTCCATCAGTTAAACAGATGTGAATCTCTGCTTAGTCAGTTATTACTGAAGCACGGTTACAGAATCCGCATAGAAGCATGGGTTGTATTTATCAATCCCGCTTTTACCCTTTATCAAGCACCTAAGAACAAACCTATCATTTATCCTACACAACTTGATTTTTTAATGAATAAGCTAAATGCCTCTACAATGAAATTAAATGACAGGCATCATAAGATTGCGGATCTATTAGTTTCACTTCTTCAGACGGAATCCCCTTATACGGATTTACCAAATTATGATTTTGATAAAATACAAAAGGGACTAACGTGCAAAGCTTGCCACTCATTTTCAATTTCCGTGCATGGAAGGAAGACCCTTTGTGATGAATGTGGGAATGAAGAAGGTTTTGAAGCTGCAGTAATGCGGAGTGTGAGAGAACTTAAACTCCTTTTTCCTGATAGAAAAATAACAACTAATGATGTTCTTAACTGGTGTGAAATGAACGTGGCCCAAGCAAGAATAAGCAGAATTTTAAAGAAAAATCTTAAGGTTATTGGGTACGGACAGTGGTCCACTTATGAGTAATAGTAAATTAATCTCCATTTTGATCAAATGGGGATTAGTTTATTTTGCAAACAAATTTGATTGGGTGCTTTTCATTTATTTCGTGTTTTAGCCTGATATACCAGCTGCTGGATTCATTTTTTATCGCGTTTTGCATCCAATACCCCTCATTGGATTCATTTCTTCATCTTTTTCATCTCGGTTTGCATCCAATACCCCTTATTGGATTCATTTCTACATTTTTTCTATCCCGTTTTGCATCCAATACCCCTTATTGGATTCATTTCTACATTTTTTCTATCCCGTTTTGCATCCAATACCCCTCATTGGATTCATTTCTTCATCTTTTTCATCTCGGTTTGCATCCAATGACCCCTATTGGATTCATTTCTACATTTTTTCCATCGCGGGTTGCATCCAATTCTCCCAACGGACTCATTCTTCACTATTTTGCTTCCCTCCCTCACTCTTTTCCTTCAAATGGTCTGTTTTATAATCAGGTCCTCCATATAATAGGGAAATCTCTTTTGCTAATTCTTCTAAAAACTCATCCGTGAATAACGGTTTTTTATGGGTTGACATGGGATCTCTCCTTTCAGGAATAAAATAACACTATTATTTACTTATCTAGGAATTACATTCATCGGTAAAATACAAATTTTTTATTTACTTTTTCGTTACGCGGGAGTATGATAATCCACAGTTTCAAATTTCTAAATCGCTGAAACCTTATGGTACGGGGGAACCTTTTTTCCGAGTTAACTTTTAACTCTAGGGGTGAATCCTTTTAGGCTGGGCTACTCATTGGCCCTAATCCGACAGCTAACCTCGTAAGCGTTATATGAGAAGGAAGGTGGAGCTTGTGACATATGAACAATAATGTCTACAGGTCTATTCATTGATGACTTGTAGACTTTTTTTATTTGTTTTAAAAATCCCTTGCATTGGGGTTTTTTTAGATTAAAAGAGAACACTATATTTATACTTATTCGGCGGTGAAAAGCAATGAAGTCTTCAATCAAGCGTTTATTAATTGGGCGTCCTTTAAAATCAACAGCTTTAGGGGAACAAAGGCTGTCGAAGACGAAAGCCTTAGCAATCCTTTCATCGGATGCATTATCTTCCGTTGCCTATGGACCTGAACAAATTTTGATTGTCCTGTTTACATTGGGCACCCTTGCCTTTTGGTACTCCATTCCAATTGCAATCGGTGTATTAATACTATTAGCAGCGTTAATTCTCTCTTACCGCCAGATTATCTTTGCCTATCCACATGGCGGCGGAGCATATGTGGTTTCGAAAGAAAATTTAGGTATTAATCCGGGCCTGATTGCGGGTGGTTCCTTATTAGTTGATTATATTTTAACAGTGGCTGTAAGTGTATCTGCTGGTACAGATGCGATCACATCTGCCTTTCCGGCCTTACACGCACACACTGTAGCCATTGCCATTATCTTTGTCATTTTCATAACCATCTTGAACTTACGAGGAGTAACGGAGTCGGCGTCTATATTAGCCTATCCTGTTTATTTGTTTGTGCTGGCTTTATTCATACTAATTGGGGTTGGATTATTCAACATTGTAACAGGCCGGGTTTCGCCAGATTTATCTGCACCGATTGGCACTCCCGTAGCCGGAATCAGTCTCTTTATTCTCTTACGGGCCTTTGCCTCTGGAAGTTCCGCCTTAACAGGTGTAGAAGCGATTTCAAATGCGATTCCAAACTTTAAAGACCCCGCTCCTAAAAATGCGGCCAAAACGTTAATGGCGATGGGGATATTATTAGCGATACTTTTTTCTGGGATTGTACTGTTGGCCTATTTTTATGGGATTTCTCCCCGCCATGAAGTGACGGTCGTCTCACAAATTGCCGAAGAAGTTTTTGGGCGGAATGGGATGTATTATTTTATTCAGGGGACTACTGCTTTGATCTTAATTCTTGCTGCCAATACGGGATATTCGGCCTTCCCTCTGCTTGCAGTAAATTTAGCCAAAGATAAATTTATCCCTAGAATGTTTACCATTAGGGGTGATCGATTAGGTTACTCCAATGGAATCATCATCCTTGGTATAGCCTCCATCTTGTTAATTATGTTTTTTGAAGGTCAGACAGAACATCTCATTCCGCTTTATGCCGTGGGTGTTTTCATTCCTTTTACGTTATCGCAAACAGGAATGATGCTGAAATGGATTCGTGAAAAACCAACCGGATGGGTACCAAAGCTCATTATTAACACAACAGGTGCATTCATTAGCTTTACGGTGACCATCGTGTTCTTTTTAACAAAATTCGCTCAGGTTTGGCCTGTACTAATTTTCATCCCGCTTATCATTCTTGTTTTCCATAGAATAAGAAAGCATTATGATGCAGTCGGGGATCAACTCAGAATTAGCAGTTGCGAGCCTGTAGTTCCAATTGAAGGGAATGTCATTGTTGTACCGGTCGCAGGTATAACGCACGTGGTAGAAAACTCCATCAATTATGCTAAATCTCTTTCACCCGACCAGATTATTGCGGTTTACGTTGCTTTTGAAAGAGAAGATGAAAAGAAGTTTGAAGAGAAATGGAAGAAATGGCAGCCCGATGTCCGGCTTGTGACACTGCATTCTCATTATCGCAGTATTATTCAACCGTTGACCAAATTTGTAGATACAGTGGAACATAAGGCAAGGGAATCGAATTATCAAGTTACCGTTGTCATCCCGCAGTTTATTCCTAAAAAAGGCTGGCACAATATTCTTCACAACCAGTCAAGCTTACTGATTCGTTCATTCTTACTATACCGGAGAAACGTGATTATTACGACAGTGCCTTATCATTTGAAAAAGTAATTCATACAAACGAAAACATCTGACCTAAGGATCAGATGTTTTTTGTTGTCCTCTCCCTACACAAATATTTTTGCCTTTAATTACTCCTCTCCACCCGCTTAACCTCTTCATAAGGCTGGACCACAACAAAACCGTCGCCTTCAAATCGCATTTGAATGGACTCGCCGCTGCCTCTTCCGAAGAATGTCTTTAAACTGATATCGGTTTGGAACTCGGGCTGGAGGTTTCCGGACCAGGCGACGGTGGCATTTGGGTCGGTTATAATCGGCTGACCTGGCAAAACCCGTAATGTCAATGGCTCATAGTGTGTAGTGATCGCAATCATGCCCGTTCCTTCACAGCGGACATTGAATAAGCCGCCTGCCATCATCCCGGCAATCCGCTTCATTAATTTAATCTCCCATTTAATCCCTGGTTCAAATGCAAGCAGATCATTACCGTTCACATAGATCGAGTCGTTTTGTAAATTAAGGATGATGATCTTTTTCCCTTCGTCGGCAAGGTACAATTTCCCCCGGCCGTTTGCTTTCATTAACGATGCCCCTTCACCGGTAAACGCCTTTTTGAATGCTGTTCCCAAGCCATGCTCCAAAATGCCTTCACGCTCAAATTTTATTTTTCCATGATAAGCAACCATTGACCCTGCTTTCGCCCATACAAGGCCGTCCAAATTTACTTCAAGCATCCTCGGTGTTTCTAATTCGAAAAAGCCTTCCCCTTTATCCTCTTGCTCCGTTTGTTTAATAAATTCTTCAATTGAGTATCTGCTCAACTTGCCCACCATCCTTCCATAACTGTATGTACGAGGAAAAAACAATATAGTTTCAAAATTGTTCGTGTTTTTCCTTTTTCTGGTCTATGGACATTAACATAGGAATGATAATAATGACGCAAATTATAAAGACTTACAAGTTGGGTAAGAAAAGGATTGAAAAAGGGGCTTTTTGTCGTGATGAAACGGGTTAGAATCATTATTGCATGTATCTGTTTTTACTCCAGCCTTCAATCAAATGTGTTTGCAGAGATGATAAAGAGAAGGCAAGTGGAGCCTACTGGGCAAGTGGTCTGGGATGTGACGACCTCAAAAAAGGTTATTTCTTTAACATTTGACGATGGACCAAGCCCGATTTATACACCGCAGGTGCTTGCTCTTTTGGAGAAGTATAGTGCCCATGCAACATTTTTTCAAATCGGAAACAGAATGGAGCTGTATCCGGACGTTGTCGAACAAGTTGTGGAAGCTGGCCATGAAATAGGCAATCACTCCATGACACACCCATATGAAAATAAAGTTGGTTTCCAACAGATGAGCGGCGAAATCAGTCGGGCTGAACGTATTATTCAAAAGTATCAGCCTAACCACCCTAAGTTGTTTCGGCCACCGGGTGGATATTTGGACAATGCACTGCTGCATGAGGCAAAAGAACAAGGATACAGGGTTGTCCTTTGGTCCTATCATCAGGAATTAAAGGATTGGTCCTTGCCGGGAGCACGGAACATCGCTAATCATGTCATCCGTCACGCGCGGAATGGCGACATTATTCTCCTGCATGATGGCGGCGGCGACAGAAGTCAGACCATCGAGGCCTTAAAGTTATTTTTGCCGGCACTGAAAGAAAAAGGATACAGCTTTGTGACTGTGTCTGAGCTGCTTTCTAATAAAGAATAAGAAACGCTAATGAGGTTTTATATAATGATGTCTTAAAATAATGGTTTTTAGCACTGAAACCGTAATACCAAACATTACTAGCAATACGGCACCACAAATATAATAGACAATATCCGGACTAAAGCCATTTTGATAAAAAATAAAACAAGACACCCCAAATAGTACAATTAAAAACAATTCAACCATAAGGGAGATAAAAATAAATAGTATATATAGTTTAACAATTTTGGGGTGGGAGACATGTTTAAGTGTCATCCCTTCCCAACATAAATTTGCAGCTTTGTCCAAGTTTATCACCCCATCTAGACAGGCTTTTATACACAGTATGTCCATTAAGGCAAATTCTTTACAGTTTGTAATAAAAAAGACAGCATTCAGCCGCCTTTTTCACTTCTTATTATGGCTTATAATTGATCCCTAATGACGAAACCACCATTAGAAGAGTAAACAGTAATAGAAAAATACTTAAGGACAGTCCCCAAATGGCATACAGCCTCGATCTTCTCCTCGTAAATAGACCCAAAAGCCCGAGGAAAAAGCCTACGATCGGCAGTTGAATAATAAACACTCCTGGAAACACTTTTTCTTTGATCAAAAGGGCAACATTTAAACCGGCTAACGAAATCAGCGCAATCAGAAAAGATAGAAATCCTGATATTGTTGGAAGGCGTCTGCTTCCTCCTTTTTTCTTCATTCCCAATTCCATAGTTTAACCTCCCCCACCTTTAACGCACGAATTTCTTTTGTGTCCTGTAATTTTCTCAACTCTTCCGTCGGGCCGGTGATGACGGCGCCATAAACCTTAATGCCGTGTTTCTTGATATAGGCAAGGCGGCTTTCCAAGGACAATGATTTAGCACGGGCGACTTTTTCGGCAACGGCCTCATTTTTTTCAAGCAATGATAAAATATCAAGAAACACGTCTTCATTTGTTCCATCGTATGTCCTAAATGGAGACCAAATCGTTGGGTCATACTGGGCAGGATAACCTAACGGCGTAATCGGCACCCCTTCTTCATCCACCTGAGCAGTATCCATTCCCGTATCCACTGCCAGCCAGCGAAGCTCCATATCTTTAGGCAGACTGTTTTTTAAATCTTCCGGTTTCATTACCTTGTTGAGCGAGACATATACCTCGGCAACGGTCCCATCCGGAATCTTCTTTAAGATGTCCCATTGATCTGTTTCATTAAACGGAATGTTTGCTTTAGGATGAATCATAGCTTCTGTTTCCTTACTAGGAAATTCAGGCAGCGGCCGGTCTAACAGCATATTCTTCTTTGGAAAACTCGGCTGATCGAGAAAAAAGTCAATATCATAGGTTCCAGCCTTATAATCTTCTTTGCCAATTCGTTTAAAAACATCAAACTTGATATTCATAGAAAAAAAGCCAATTTCATCTTCTAAACGCAGCTTTTCTAATCCCATATTCGGCTCGGTCACATAAATGGTTTTTGTTACCACATCAATCAAATGATCTGCCTTACCGCCGATGGCATAGTACATGTATGTGGACAAAGTCATGATTGGAACAATTAATAACAGAATGGCCAGACTGATCATGATATTTGTCCTGCGGGCCATATTTTTTCCAATCGTGACGATCTCTGTTTGGCCTTCTTTTGAATAAGGGCTAATCCCGCCCACTTCATTTAGCGAATCCTTTAGGTATTTTTGATAGTCATCATCCAAATTATTTTTTTCATCACTCATCTGCCATCTTCCTTTCCTTGACTTTATCCATGACTTTCCTTCGGCCCCTATGTAAATGGCTTTTCAACGTATTTATGTTCATTTCCAAAATTTCCGCCGCTTCATTATACGTTAGCTGATGTAAATCACATAACAGCAGCACATGTCTTTCCTGTTCTTTTAAGGAATGAATGTCGTCTAATAATAATTGAAAGCCTTCCTTTTCCAGCAGTCTCTTTTCAGGCGTTTCCTTAGAAAAACTTCCCTCTTCCAGCTGATCTTGAATGACCAAACGCTTATTTTTTCGTTGAAAATCAATAAAGGCACGGTAAGCGACTTTAAATAGCCATGCGCGAATATTGGAAATTTCATAATCCTCCAGATGCAAATAGGCCCGGTAAAAGGCCTCCTGAACCAAATCCTCTGCAATAAAATGATCCTTTGAAAGGGAGTAAAGATATCGGTATAAATCATTAACATGTTCTCGATAAGCCTGATCTAGCTCCACTCTTGCTCCCCCTTTCACCCTAACCACGTTTAACAATAGCAAAAGGTTGCAGATTTATGGAAAAAACTTTTTATAATGGTTGTTTTCGTAAAAAAAAGCAACAATTGAAGCAAGGGACTGACTCCTTGATCAAGTGTTGCATCATTTTACTCACCATATTAAGTACCGGAAATCAGCCATTTAGTACAGCTCTAATGACAACGGATAAAACCACACTTAGCAAAATGGATATAATCCAATCTTTCTTTTTAGTTAATTTAAAAATAATATTTGAAATCGAACTAATCACAAGCAATAAGATAAAAACAAATAAAATCATATAAAATTCCATTTCTTCATAACGCTCCTCTATTTACTCCCTCGGATTCTCAATTTCCGCGGTGCCTAAATGTCTAGCAAATTCAATTTCAGCACCACTTGTCCAGCCGCCTCCAATAGATGAGGCTGGATTTACAACGTTATCCCTTTCATCATAGGGAGTCCAGCCAAAATAGAACTGATTGTTAACAGGTTGAAAGGTAAAAAATGTCCCTGGCGCCTTGGAGACATCCACCTTTATCGAAGAATTTATTATTTCAATCCAATCATTCGGTAGTTTCATCACGCCGTAAGATTTCGCCTGCATGGGGATTTTTTTCTCCATTTGAATCTTGGGATCATACGTTTCAATCCCATCATGTCCAAAAAAACCTCGATCCCTTATTAAAAAGAACTTCATATAGCTCAATTGATCATCAGGATGAACATTCCAAACCAAGCGGTACGTTGACGGATCATCACTTTTAACCTTCCAAATGTGCGGTGAACCACCCGTGTTAACCGAGACAATCCGCCATTTATTCTTTTTCCACTCCCAATAACTAAGCCCATAGTTCCCATCCTCCGAAATAAAAGGAACCACTTTATGCTTCTGTCCCACATCGACCGTATCTTGAATAACACTTGCGGATGCATTTAGAAGGGTGTGATTGATCTGCGCTGCCGCTTGTTTATTCGATGGAAACGGTTTTGGGTTGGAAAAATAGTACCTATACATTATCGCTGAAGACAGAATTAAGATTCCTAATAGGGTGAAAACCCAAATTCTTTTTTTCTGCATCTTATTTATCTCCCTTCAGCAACGATACTTTGGAGCGAAAATAAAGCTGCCTTTTTCCTGTGGTGACTAACATTCCTTTTCCGTCAGCTTCAAGATAAATCATCGTTTCAAGCCCGCTTCCCCATTTAGTGGATATTCCAGTAAGCACGTATGGAAACCGTTCATGTCTATCGGTTGAATCTTCTCTTGCCACGTCGTCATCATAATACCACTGCTGGCCATGAACTGATTTTGCCGCCATACTATGCACATGTTTCTGCAGGACTTCCAAATCCAGTGAGCGTTCCAACGCTGAAGGATGGGTATTGATAATCCTAGCATTCTCAAAGTCTCCAATATAGGTAGACAGTTTATTTTCAGGATAAATAATATGCTGGAGTGGTAGCGCTAGTAAGGTCCCAGCCAAGAAAATATAATTCGCCAAAAATCCAAGCCAAACAAACTTTCGATACCTCTCCCAGCGCCCATCCTTAGCTTTTAATAGGAAGTACAAAATCCAAACACCGAGTGGTAGAATGGCAAATTTGACGGGCGTATCAAATACCCTCCAATTAAACGAAAAGGAAAATAGACCGACCAGCATACAAAGGATGACTTTCCATATTTTCGGCTTATCCGGCTGCTTCTTATAAAAACGATAGGCAAGCATCCCAATGGCACACCACGCTATAAATCCAGTGATATAACCTATTAGCTGAAACGTAAAATCAAACTGAACCACCATTCAACCGCCCCCCTGATTTTACATAATTCACTAAAATTACCCAAAAATCCTGCATAGAAAATAAAAAAGGCACCTCGCTTCTTCTTGGTGGCACTCAAAACAAACCAAAAACCACCGTTCAAGATCGAACGGTGGTCAAAACTATTTCTGCACAACTAAATGTGCAAAGTGGAAATGGTCGAAGGCATGTAATCCATCTTCTCTGTCCGCAAAATATAATTCTTCGATATTGGCAGGAGAGAGATTTTCATATAGAAGCATGTGGCAATCTTGCAGCTCCCGGTCAAGCTCGAACGGATCAAAACCGGTAACCATAGCTTCACCTGACATGGCAGTAATTTGCCGCATTTGGATGAGTTTCTTCGAGGCTCTTTTGTCATTAAAAGCGATATCGTCCAGGTAATCAAAGACGAAAGAGCTTCCGTTTAACGAAATCTCGGAAATATCAGTAAGGAGTTTGAAAAAGTCAACCTTTTCTAAGTACATGGCAACACCCAATAAACTAAAGTAAGCAATCTTTTGAGAATCATAACCGCTTTTTTTCAGCTCATCAGCTAAGGAATCTTGTTTAAAATCAACAGGAACAAATTTTACGTTTGCAGGAATGTCATAACCCATTTCTTGAAGACGGTTAATTTTGAAGGCTTGGGTTGCGGGGTGATCGACTTCATAGATGATAAAATCCTTTGGTATATGTTTTTGTCTTAATGCAAATGTGTCGAGACCGGCTCCTAAAATGACATATTGCCTGACACCTCGTTCAATCGCAGACCTGAGGCCATCCTCTGCATACCTTGCCCGGCTGACTAATTGAGGAATGGTTTGGTTGTTCATTACCCATTCTAATTTTTCGGCAAATGTCTTGAATAATTCACTCTTTTCCGGATCAAAAAAGGCAATGGCTTTTGCCCAATTGATGCTGATAAGTCGTTTTTCCTCATCCCGTAAAAGTAAATAGGCAAACTGATCATTAAAAATGGGCCGGGTGCTGTTCGATGCATGATATCCCCTGGCATAGCAGCTGACTAATGCCGTTAAACTTTCCTTATTGGCTTCCAAAAAATCTCCCCCTTTAAAAAGAAAAAAGCTCCCAGCAAAATTATCGCTAGGAGCTTATTTTATGATAGTTTTCAATAGTCGTCAATAAAAAATTATTATATCATACTAAACATATAATGTCAATAAATTTATTCTGAAATACTAGAAAAAAATCAGGAATCAGAAAATCGTCGTCCACTTTCCTTTCCAACTTTCCATATATTTGTTTATAATATCTCTGAGGTGAAAATATGGCACGCGAACGTAAATTTTCTAAAGAAGATTTATTTCATGAAACGAAACGGCTTCTTCTTGAACAAGGATATGAGGGATTTACCTTTGGTTTGCTGGCTGATTCTTTACACGTATCAAGAGGGGCTCTTTATAAATACTACGAGAATAAAGACGAACTTCTTACAAACTTTGTCTTTTATGAAATGGACCAATTTCTTCTTAAGTTAAAGCAATTAGACGATCAGCAAGGATTTGAAGCACAGTTTGATTTTCTTTTACAGCTTATATTCAGCCAGACCGATATTCAAAAATTAATCAAGATCGGCCAGCAAATCCCCGGTAATGAAGAAAAGTTTGGTAAACTCCATTTTGATATGTATCAGTACTTGCAAGGCTTCATAGAATTGGGTAAAGAAGAAGGGAAGCTAAAATCCACCATTCCAAACGCTTTAATTTTAGGTTATATTTTCCAATCGGTTGTCATTCCGAATCATTTTGGAATCCCCGCTTCCGAATGGGTCAGCTCAATAAAGGAAATTATCCGTCACGGAATGTTCACAAATACGTAAATTGACACTCGTGTTACTTTGAAAGATAATAGTAGTGACAATAGTGTCAATTTATTTTTCCTTAAAGTAACACAAGTGTCACTTTCAAACATTACATGATGAAGGGAGAATCAGCAAAAGAGATGAAATCATTCTTACAAGCTATTACGGACAGGGTTTCAACTAAAAAAGGAATGTGGATAACCCTTGCTTCCTGGTTAATCATTACGATTGTATTAGCCCTGTTTGCACCAAATGCCAAGGATTATGAGGTGTCTAGAATTGAATCACTGCCGAGCGATGCAAAATCTGTTATTGCTCAAAAGAAGATGGATCAATTTTTTCCTAATAACGAAGGCACACCTGCAATTTTAGTTTTCCAATCTAAAGACGGTGAAGTAGAGATTAAGGAGATTGGCGCTTTATTAGACAAAATCAAGAGTAAAAAAATTGCTGGGATTGATCAAATTATCCCAATTGCAGCCTTACCGCCCCAGGCGGCTGCCGGCTTCTTCTCAGCTGACAACACAACAGCCATTATTCCATTGACCTTTCATGCTTCTTTAGAAAATAAGGAAATAAAAGAATCGTTACAGCATATTAAAAAAGTGGTGGCCGATTCCTCTGATTTAACTTTATTTGTGACAGGTCCGGCCGGAATCGCAACAGATTCACTCGATCTTTTCTCCCGGGCGGATGTTGTTCTTATTTTATCAACGGTTGGCTTAATCCTTGTTCTCTTGATTGTGATTTACCGGTCACCATTATTAGCTTTCATTCCATTGTTAGCAGCCGTCTTTGTTTATGAAGTCGTCAATCAAATTCTGGGTATCATGGGGAAGGCTGGTCTTGTTCTCAGCAATCAGACCCTTTCGATTATGTCGATTCTCTTATTCGCTGCCATGATTGATTACTCCTTATTTGTCTTTTCTCGTTATCGGGAAGAACTGACAAATCATGAAAGTAAATTTGATGCGATGAAAGAAGCGATGCGCGAAACAGGAATGCCTGTTTTCTTTTCCGGCGGTACAGTTTTAGCAGCGATGCTGGTATTATTCTTTGCTGAATTTGGCGATTACCAGAATTTCGCTCCCACCTTCGCAACCACAATGGCCGTGATTATGCTGGCATCGATTACACTTGTTCCTGCATTATTCACTCTTTTTGGAAGGAAATCTTTTTGGCCTAAGATACCAAAGGTTGGTATTCAAAAAGCTAATCAGCATGTTGTCTGGGGGAAAATTGGCCGTTTCGTTACGAAAAAGCCAGGCCTTTCCGTTGCTTTGATTAGCATTTTCTTATTACTCTCCGCCAGTAATCTATTTAATCTAAAGTATGAGTTCGATACGATGAAATCCTTCCCTAAGGATATGCCTTCCCGAGAAGGGTATGAGATATTGGAGGAAAAGTTTGAGGTGGGAGACCTGGCGCCTACTTCCGTTGTGTTTGAATCGCCAGATCCTGTTACTGCCGAACAGCAAGAAACCTTACGTAAAGCACTTGCCGGGCAGCCGCTTGTCAGCCATGTTCGTTTAAGCGAAACAACGAAAGACAATCAAGTCATTTCATACAGCCTAACGTTTAAAGAAAATCCTTATGACGTGAAGACCATTGATGCAATGGAAAAAATAATTAATAAGAGCAAAAAGATAACGGATGACAGTCAACTTGATGGAAAACTCTATTTCGCAGGAGAAACAGCTCAAAAAGTGGATGACCGCTCCGTTAATGACAGAGATGTGATTGTGATTGTTTTGTTGGAAACCGTCTTAATCTTTGCCTTGTTAATTGTCTTAACCAAATCCATTAAAATGCCTATTTATATGATGGGGACGATTTTAATTTCATTCCTTGCGGCCTTGGGACTGGGAACCTTCTTAAGCAGCCTGATCTTTGATATCGATACGATTAGCAACCGGGTGCCGCTTTATGCCTTTGTCTTTTTAGTGGCCCTTGGAATTGACTATAATATTATACTCATCTCAAGATTCCAGGAAGAACGCGCAAAACACTCTGTTAAGGAAGCAGTAGAAATAGCTGTTACGAACACAGGCGGGGTCATTTCGTCCGCAGGAATTATACTCGCAGCTACCTTTGCCGTATTAATGACACAACCAATCCAATTATTATTTATCTTTGGCTTCATTGTCGCAGTCGGAATCCTGTTAGATACATTCCTAATAAGAGGAGTACTGCTGCCGGGATTAATTGTTTTATTGGAAAAGGACAAAAAGGTTAGTGAAAATAGATAGATTTCAAAGAGAACGGCAGCCAATCATTTCATTGGCTGCCGTTCTTTTTTACCTCTAATGCCGGATTCTATTAATCAAACGTTTGGTTAGTTTCTTCGAGTCAGTTGTATCAATGGTTTCAGCCATTCAATTAAACGTTTGATTAGTGTTGTGTCCGCACAAAGAGTTTTTATTAAGGACATTTCCTCCTCTTGCTTGGGTCGTTTTGTCTTTAAGAACGCTTATTAAAGACATTTCTACCTCTTCCCCGGGCCGTTTTGTCTTTAAGAGCGCTTATTAAAGACATTTCTACCTCTTCCCCGGGCCGGTTTGTCTTTAAGAGTGCTTATTAAAGACATTTCCTTCTCTTTCCTTGGACGGTTTGTCTTTAAGACTGCTTATTAAAGACATTTCCTTCTCTTTCCTAGGCCGTTCTGTCTTTAATAACCACTGTCACTAGTTTAAATGACTTGGTGCAGGCAATAAGCTGATCGAGAAGGCACTTTTATCACTAATCAGAACATCTCGAAATATTCAGGAAAGTCCGCTATACTATTACTACACCAGTTAACTTAATTTACCATTAAAGGGAGGAAGATGTATTGCCGCTTATTTTCCAATTAGGTAAAAGCATTTTAGCTTGGATGGTTGCCATCTTTATCATCATTTTTATTATCTTAATGCCAAGGGATGTGACATATGAAACCTCAACTGGAAATGTATTTGAAGATGCCGGGTATCATTATTCCTGGACAACACATAAAGATTCCTTTATGAACTTTTTCTCCTATATAAAAGAAAACAAATCTCTAGGAGATTACAGGCCAGGCTATCCAAATAGTGAACTACTTTCACGAACATTGAAGAAGAGTCTATATATTGTACTGCCCGCCTTATTCCTGTCATATTTATTCGGAGTACTAAAGGGGATGCTGGATTACCGTCTATCAAAATATAAAATATGGAGCTTCCCTACTAGAGCATCAACATGGCTTTTCTTATCCATTCCTGACTTTTTTGTCGTGGTGGGTATCCAATTATCGCTAATGTATTTGTATGGGATTGGCCTCCTACCTCATATCACCCTATTCGGAAGCGAAAACTTTGAAAACATCATACTATGTATTATCTATTTATCAATCTATCCATTTTTTTATACGGCCAAGATGACTTACAGCAGTTTGGAAGATGAAGAAGGTAAGGATTATATCCGCACAGCCTATTCGAAGGGTGTATCATTTAAAAAAGTCGTCTATATACATATTTTCCGTAACGCCATCATCAAGATTCTGCAGCACTTAAACACCATTTCTTTGTTTGTGTTATCCAATTTATTTATCATTGAAAAATTTACCGCCTACCGCGGTGCAGGGTTTTATTTCATGGAAGCGGTCTACCCGGGAGCCTCTTTTGCCGTTGGACAAAGCATGGATCTAGGCAATGCTTCATTAACCATTTCCTATACCATCATTTTTACGTTCATTATATTAATCATTCATTTGATCAGCCAAACCTGCAATTATCTTATTACACCATATGACCAAGAAGAAGAAGTGTAAAATAGGAGGCATAGTCTTGAAGAACCTGCAACTTGTTATAGGAACCATCTTTTTAACAATTTTCCTAGTATTGGCGGCCTTTGGCCCTTACCTCCCATTCGTGGATCATGGGTTAAAAGAAGAAACGATGCAAATGCATGACAGCAAAATTATCATCCCGCCCTATCCTCCTTCAAAGGACCATCTGTTTGGCAGTGATCATAAGGGCCGGGACTTATTAAGTCTTTTAGTGATGGGAACCCGAGAAACGCTCCTGATTGTTATTGTTGTCGTTGTGATTCGCTTTTCTCTAGCAGTACCATTGGGCATGGCGGCCATGGTTTCAAGACCGCTTAATGCGTTTTTGGGCGGTTGGAATTATATTTTATCTTTTATCCCGCCCATTTTTTTAGTTGCGCTGCTACTTGGCATTCCCTTTATCTTTTTCTCAACACACCGGCCATTTTGGTATGTCGTCATCCTATCCAGTATCGAGGTCGGGCGGCTGGCAACAATGGTAAAGAATGATGCCAAGTATGTATCAAATCAATTATTTGTTAAGGCGGCCATTTCCACTGGCTGCACCAGAGTGAAGTTATTTACCCGGCACATTTTTCCGCATCTTAAATCACAGCTCATCACAAGTTTTGTAAATGATCTGGCTCGAGTGTTATTCTTATTATCACAATTGGCCGTCGTTCAACTATTCTTGAATCAAAAATTCACCTCCGAATTAGATGGCAGCTACTCGGCGGAAAACATCTCACTTGCCTATCCCATGTACCTACAGACCATATCAAGAGATATTTGGAGCAGCTACTGGGTACCGTTATACTCGGTTTTATTTATTTCATTGATGATTATCACGTTTCTCTTGCTAGCAGACGGCTTAAAAAAACACTTTAAGGCAAAATATCGAATGTTTTAAAAAAGGGCCAGTCCCCCGTCTATAAGCAGCAGGGGACTGGCCTCGCAATTTTATTCAGGGATTTTGTGAAAACTCAGTGCTTCGGTAGTAAAGTCGTCTACTGTTACGCTGATTTTCCTTGAGTTGTATTTCTTAAAAGCTTTCTCATCATATGGTAAAACCACTATGTTTGAAATGGAAGAGCCTCTTGATAGACGTATTTGCTCAGCTTGGATGCAAGTACCATCGGAGTTTTCCACTTTCTTTTCCCCATAATACTGGGCAAATTCCAATACCGGCTTACACTTTTTTGGACTTAAAACCAGGTCTTTGTTAGACTTATTTGTAACCGTGGCTTGCACCTGGATAACCTTTCCTTTGAATGTTTGGATTGGAGTTGAAACAAACAGAATGACATTCAGCTTGTCATTTTCATTCGAAATAGATCCGCCGCTAGGTCCCGAAATAGGATGGAATTTTTCATATTCTTTATTTGCTAATATCCCTGCCCCCACACCTATTAAAAAAGTGAGAAAAATAATGATTGCTTTTTTCATAGTTTCCCCCGGTTTAATTTTATTCTCTTTCAAAAATCACGCCTTCCTTTTATTAATTATTCTAGATTTTTCCTTATATTCCCTTCTCCATTCCAATACTTTAGAAAGTAAGACCGTTCTACGCTATCAGTAAATAAAAAAGGGCTAGTCCCTCCTCCGCTTTAACGAAGTGAGAGACTGGCCCAAAAAATTCATGAAGTTACATTCTTAACAGCCTGTTTATAGTTCTCATACCACTTTTTCCATTCTTCCATTCTCTCAATCGTTCTGCCATCCATTAACGCCTCAATGACGTCAAGACAAACATGCCAGCCGGCAAGGTCTTTTGGCGTATGATCAGTCATTTTTTCAATCGTTTCAATCAAGACCAACTTGTAGCCATCCGAGTCTGGAAACAGTTCAAACCGAACGGTGTCAGCCCACCAAGAGAATTGAAATACAGAATACAGCTTAAGTTCAGTAATAGCAAGCTCTTCAAACGTGCCATCCTGCATGTCAAACCTCATGAACCCGCCTTCACTTAGATCGCCAACCCGGAGTTCGTTAAACCATTTCGCTAGCTTTTCATTCTCTGTTAACCAGGCCCATACTTCTTCAACGTTATGCTGAAGACGGCGTTCAAAATGAGCACGATAATGATTTTCTATTTTTTCAATGACCGCAATTCCCATCTTCGATCATCTCCCTTATTTGTATACCACTATCCTACTATTTCCTTTACTTATATCTCAAGTATTCCCCATTACCACGGCATGTAATAAAGGATATCAAACCGCTCATTCAAGAAAAATAGTACCATTAAAAAAGGCAGCATTCGCAACCGCTGGAAATGATTTGCTGGCAAATTGATAAATAACAGTACAGCAGCGAAGAGATCGAATCCACTGGGGATTGAAAAAGTATAGAAGAAACTATACCCTTCCGCTATGAGCACACTTATGGGTAAAGCCCCATAAAATGCGGCCCTCCAGCCATTTCCTTTCGCATACCACACCACATAACCGCCGATTGGCGAAAGTAAGGCAATACTGCCCCACGCGATAAAATAATTCTTGGGGAAAAATCCAAACAACGCCATGGAATAACTATAATAAACAATAAGCATGGCGATTAAAAAAACAAACGCGTGTAATCCCGCGGCTTTAGGCGAGCGGCTTCGAACGGCAATGATGGTGGTTATGACTACCCAAAATCCTAAGTGTGTCCCTATTAATCCAATTTTTGAACCATCAGTGAATTTCGCCAAGAATCCTGCTATTGCTCCTAGCATAAATACACCCAATACTCTTACTAACCTTGTTTGTAACGGAGGTACTTGATCCGATTTAGCCCTTATGTATACTAATTTTTCCTTCATTGTTTTTTTGGTAAAAAAGATTTTTCATTTATTAAAGCTAAGTGTTTCTCAACCAAAACCATCACCTCTATTTACATATTTTACTATGATTCAAAGAAATATTTCACTAAAATTCAGAGGAGTGAACATCATTTTGCTTTTTTGGAAATTTACTTTCAGAAATTTTGGTCTTATTGTGCTACTATGATATGGTAATTAGAAAAAAACAATTGGAGGTTAAAAAATGGCACTGCCAAACTTTGAAGAAAATCTACATAAATACGCAAAACTTTTAGTGGCAAAAGGAATCAATGTTCAATCTGGTGATTGGGTAAAAATGACGATTACGGTTGATCAAGCTCCTTTAGCTCGATTAATTACGGAAGAAGCTTATGCATTAGGGGCTGAAAAGGTCATTGTCAAATGGTCTGATGATGAAATCAGCAAGCTTCATTATTTACATCAACCAGAAGAAGTTTTAACCGATATTCCTGAGTATGAAATTCAAGAATCCGAAGACCATGTATTAAATCATCGTGTTAGCCGGCTTTCAATCGTATCAAGTGATCCAGGCTTACTTAATGAAGTCGACCCTGGTAAAATTGCTGCCTATCAAAAAATAGCTGGAAAGGCTTTCAAAGCACAACGCATAGCTACGCAGAACGATGATTTAAAATGGACCGTTGCCGCTGCTGCCGGAGCAGGCTGGGCTGCAAAAGTGTTCCCTGATCTTGCAACTTCTGAAGAACAAGTGGATGCTTTATGGGATCAAATCTTTAAAACTACACGTGTGTATGCAGAGGATCCAATTGCTGCCTGGGATGAACACAAAAAGACATTGAATGAAAAGGCAGTGAAATTAAACGATATTCAATTTGATGCCTTGCACTACACAGCACCTGGTACGGATTTAACATTAGGCTTACCAAAGAATCACATTTGGGCATGTGCGGAAAGTTATAATCCAAAAGGGGAAGAATTTATTGCTAACATGCCGACAGAAGAAATCTTCACTGCTCCTGACACCCACCGCATGGATGGTGTCGTTCGCAGCACGAAGCCATTAAGCTATGCCGGTACATTAATCGAAGGCATTGAAGTTCATTTTAAAGAAGGAAAAATCGTGGATATTTCTGCTGAAAAAGGCGATGAAGCGATTAAGAAATTGGTGTTTGATAACGAAGGCGGCACTGGATTAGGTGAAGTTGCCCTTGTACCAGACCCATCTCCGATTTCTCAATCCGGAGTTATTTTCTTTAACACTCTTTTTGATGAAAATGCATCTAATCACTTAGCAATCGGGTCAGCCTACCCGACTACAATCCAAGGCGGAACAAAAATGAGCCAAGAAGAATTATTAAAAAACGGCATGAATACGTCTACCGTACACGTTGACTTCATGATCGGCTCTGACAAAATGAACATTGACGGCATCAAACAAGATGGAACCATCGTTCCAATCTTCCGTAATGGAGACTGGGCGTTTTAATTAAAACAGGGCCGGATCTTATACTTCGTAAGCATAAGATCCGGCCCCCTGCTTTATATTATCTCTGCTAACGCAACTTCCTGATAGGTTTTAAAGAAGGCATTGCAAAATGCATCCCACTCACTTGCGGACTCCATCGACTCTTCAGTTACTTCTCCGAGAACCGGCCGTTGCAGCAGGTCTTCCAGCTGCGCTGAAAATGTTTGAATGGTTTCTTGTGGTGCTCCATCAAGAGCATTCCTGACAAAATCAGCCGGTGGATACCAGTCAGCGACTCTAGTGATGTCACGATAAATTTGAGTTAATAAAAGATTTCTTGGTCCTTCCCATTGTTCGTTCACCACGACATCACGGAATATCCTTGGCAGCGAGGAGAACTCTTCCATTACACCATGACCGGCGAACACGGAAATGGCCTCGCGCAATACTTCCACTCCCTCTTTGGTAGCACCAATTTTCTGCAATAAAATTAATTCCCTTAGATTAAATAGTTGTTTCCTGATTTCCAGCGGATGGTCGGATTGAAGTCCAGGATTGAGCGGCTTTTCAAGACGTAAGAATAGATCATAAATCTTAAAGGCACCTGCCGTTGTCCGTTGGGCTGCATTCTCTATTAGCCTTAATTTGCTTGCGGCCAGTGGGTAGTCTTTTATCTTTTTTCCAAAAACGGAGCGGAATTCACTATAAAGATTTGCTTCCCTAGATGCTCGAAGCATAAAACCGGCACAGGCAATGCCGATTTCAAGCCGTGATAACGTCAAAACAATTCCTACTGCTACAGCAATGCCCTTATCTTTCGGTCCAATTGGATAGGCTAATGCACCATCATATTGAAATTCACCTGTCGGAACCTCGGCTGTACCCATTTTCCATTTAATCCGGTTAATTTGATAGCCATTTCTCTTTTCCTTCACTTTATCTCCCGGCAGCCACGACGGAACAATAAAGGTGGACACTTTGTTTGATCCCGTTATTTTCGCAGTGACGACGGAATAATCCGCATGCGCAACAGAACAGAAAAACTTATTTCCATATAAGCGATAGTTTTTTCCATCCGGAACGGCTTCTAACAGGTTTGCAGGCAAATCAGATCCGCCCTGAATCTCTGACATAAACTGGGCGCCGATGGCAAATTCGCCGTTAACCCCTTCTTTTGTATGTTGCAAAATTTCATGGAGTTCTGAATGGGCCTCATCCGGAAATTCTTCAATTAGGGCAATTAATCCATGGGTACAGGTCAAGGGGCATGTTACTCCTGCTTCGCCTAATTGATGAATGAGCATTCGTTTGACAAAACTCTCCCAAGCTGTGATTTGACTAGAAAACAGCCCTTCGCCAAAAACTCCCTTTTCTAACAGCTGCGTTTCCATCGGCCGTACCACTCTGTCAATCCTGTGGTTAAATGCATCATAATGAAGCATGTGCGGACGAACCTCCGGCCGCGCACTTTGTGCCGCCAGATGATCCCATGTGGAAGATACGGTTGGAGAAAAGGAAAGAATTTTTTCATGAATTTGTTCGTATTCGTGACCAGTAAATTTTTGTAATGATTTCTGTAAAAATGGTTCATCACGGTACCAATCAAGATTTCTGCGCTTTTCTACGAATTCATCAAAGGTGTAGGAATTTTTCCCTCTAGCTTCTGTTTCTTGGGAAGTCAGGCTCATCAAATGCTCACTCCATTTCAGTTGACAAATTTGATTATTCGGAATTATTATATAGTTAAGTTTACGCAAACGTCAACTAGGGGGATGCTTTAATGTCTGAAGAACGTCTTTTTTCAATAAGTGAACTTGCAAGTATGTTTGATGTCAGCTCCAGAACGATTCGTTACTATGAAGAAGTCGGAATGCTAACGTCAGAATCGCGCGATCGTTTAACGAAGCAGCGCAGCTATACGAACCGTGAACGAGTACGGCTAAAATTAATTCTTCGCGGTAAAAAACTGGGATTTAGTCTGCAGGCAATTAAGGAAATGATTGAGCTGTACGAAGCAAACCCTGAAGGGGTAGAAGAGAAAAAAAGAATTATTCAGCATGCAAACCGGAAGATTCAAGAGATTAATGAACAAATTTCACAACTGCAAATGCTTAGAGATGAAATTATCGCTCATAAGGAAAGGTATATGGAGCAAGCTCCCAGGAATGATTGACGGGTCTAGATTGGATTGAATTGAATTAGGAATAAACAGTCGGGGTTATTGGCTTCAAATCTTGTCAAGAGATTTTGAGAAATGAATCTAATAGGGATTATTGGCTTCAAAACTCATTAAAAAAGTTTGAGTAATGCATCCAATAGGGGCTATTGACTTCAAAACTCATTATAAAAGTTTGAGAAATGGATTAAGTCCGTATAATTGTGTAAAAAGAAAAGGGTCATTTTTATCCTACTTGGCTACAATGTTTAACAACCACGATAAACATAGAAAAGAGGAATAAAAATGACCCAATTACAGTTTAGCCTAGATTTGGAACTTTTAAAAGACTCAGTAATGAATTCAAATATAGATAACGTTGTTAAATCAGCTGTTGTTCTGGTTTTGAATGAGTACATGGAGAAAGAAAGAAATGATTACTTACACGCCGCTGCATATGAACGCTCTGTTGAGCGTCGTGATTACCGAAATGGCTACTACGAACGTGAGTTAACGATGAGTATCGGTAAGATAAAACTTAAGGTTCCTAGGACTCGAAATGGTGAGTTTTCACCTACGGTTTTTGAGAAATATGCACGTTGTGACCAGGCGTTAGTACTCTCTATGCTAGAGATGGTTATCAATGGCGTTTCTACACGTAAAGTTACACATATTGTGGAACAACTTTGTGGTGAAAGTAAGTCAAAATCGTTTGTTTCTTCACTTACTCAAAAGCTTGATCCTATTATTAATGACTGGGCCAAACGGCCCTTAAATTTAAGGTATTATCCTTTTGTTTTTGTAGATGCCATGTATATAAAAGTTCGTGAACATCATCGTGTCGTCTCTAAGGCTGTTTATATAGCCACTGCAATCACTGAAAGCAAAACACGTGAAATTCTTGGGTTAAGTGTGGATCACGCTGAGAGTTATGAAAGTTGGAGTCGCTTTCTCCAACAACTAAAATCACGTGGTCTTCAATCCCCAAAGCTAGTCATTTCAGATGCTCACCAGGGGCTTCAAAAAGCGATTCAACGTGAATTTATTGGGACTAGCTGGCAAAGGTGTAACGTCCATTTTAAACGTAATATCATAGAAAGGCTTCCAAAAAAGGACTCAGCGGAAATACGTATGATGATTAAGCGTATTTTTGATGCAGTCACAATTGAGGATATGCGGAATTTTAAAGGTGAACTGATGAGTCAGTTTGGGGACAATCTTAAATACGAACAAGCTCTGAAAATATTAGATGATGGTTTCGAAGATACCATACAATATATGGAATTCCAAGAAGATATCCGTTGTCATATCCGTAGTACAAATTCTCTTGAGCGATTAAATCAGGAAGTCCGAAGAAGAGAAAAGGTAATTCGAATTTACCCTAATACACAATCTGCTTTTCGTTTAGTAGGAGCTGTTTTAATGCACTATCAAGAAACCAATTATTCGAAGCAGAAATCTATTAAAAGGTAGATGTTTAATTTTCAACGTACTTCCAATTATGGATTATTCCATATCCAGTCAAGGGTATCAAAGGAAAAACCGCCTTTGACACCCTTGACTGGATATGGAGATTGAAACCCATGGAAGTAACGCTCGAAAAATGTTAAGGGGATAAGTGGCTGATCATATATATTTGACATAACAAAATTTGGTTAAAAACATTGTTTAGCAAATTTACACAAAATCAAGGACTTGACTGAGAAATGCATCCAATAAGGGCTATTGGCTTCAAATCTTGTTACAAAAATTTGAGAAATGCATCCAATAGGGGGTATTAGCTTCAAATCTTGTTACAAAAGTTTGAGTAATGCAGCCAATAGGGGGTATTAGCTTCAAATCTTGTTACAAAAGTTTAAGAAATGCATCCAATAGTCGTTATTGGCTTCAAACTCGCAATAAACAAGAACATGAAACAAAGAGGACTAGGATTTCAATTATTTGAAGCAGGTGATCGCACCTCTGTTTTATTCTTTTGGTATGAATGGTCTCCTCAAATATCCCTTATCCCTGTGATATAAAACTATTGCGATCACTAAAAACCCTGATGCAATCCAAATAGATGTATTCCCAATATAGGTGGTCGAAACCGTCCCTGTCATGGCACCAAATAGAAAAGAAAGAATGATTCCAAAGAATTCTTTGAACTGTCTTTTTGCCTCCTGGTTATGTTCGATAAAGGCCGCATAGGCTGCTTGTGTTGCTGTTCGGAGATTCCCGGTTGTCATCGTTGAATTGTAAGCCCATTTGTCTAATTTATTGAAAGTGGAGATTTGTAATGATGATACAAATGATATACTC
The DNA here is from genome assembly GCF_005154805.1 of Bacillus sp. S3. GTDB lineage: Bacteria > Bacillota > Bacilli > Bacillales > Cytobacillaceae > Neobacillus. Next base: position 242,138 of record NZ_CP039727.1, on the reverse strand, counting down.
ACGGTTACCACGATATTTGGCACACTATTTGGCAAAATACCGACAACGACCAGGACAAGGCACTCTAAGATGAGGATGGAACGTCTATAGCTATGCAGCACTTGCCTTATATGAGGAATCTTCACTATTTCGGATACCAAAACCCCAAGAATAAAAGCTAGAATAGGCAAAATAAAAAGAAACGAACCCCTCCACTCGCCATTTGCCACTTTCACCGCTAATAATACGATATTTCCTGTTTGGGCATTCGCAAATACCCCGTCCCTGCTAATGAAAGTATATGCATCTAAAAAACCGCCCACTATGGCTAACAATATGCCCAATCGAACAGAATTCGACGATAATGAAGGGATCATCTTTTGTTTGTCTATCATATGTTGTGCTCCTGTTTCTCTGATAATGATTTATTTTACACCATAATCGGCCTTTTTAAGAATCTAACATTGACAAAAAGAGTACTATTAACACGCTATTAATAGTTAATCAATCGTTTGATTAATTTTCCCATCCTAGTCATACCAACAAATCAGCCATTCAATCAAACGTTTGGTTAGTTTTTTTAATGCAGACATTCCTTGTATATAGAAAACCTAGTAAAGACACTTTTGCTATTTTCCAGAACCGTTTTGTCTTTAAGAGGCCTTATTAAAGACACTTTTGCTATTTTCCGGAGCAATTTTATCTTAAAGAGCCCATTCAATCAAATGTTTGGTTAGTAATAAATTGCAGGTTTTAGGAATCTATTCCCTGTTTTGTGCTATCTTAAAACATAGTAAGTTAATGTATTTAATGAAGGATGTGTACAATGAACTTTTCTAAAAAAACTGTGGTCATAACAGGTGCCGGAAATGGGATTGGCAAGGGAATCGCTTTACTTTATGCGGAAAAAGGGGCCAATATCATCCTTGCGGATATAGATGAAAAAGCAGGGGCTAGTGCAGCTAGTACGATAAAGGAACTGGGCGGAGAGGCCATTTTCGTACAAACAGATGTAAGACTAGAAACGGATATTGTTCGGTTAATGGAACTAGCCCATCAAACGTTTGGTCAAATTGATATTTTAATCAATAATGCAGGGAAAGCAATATTCAAGTCTCCATTTGAATTAACTTTAGAAGATTGGGACGATGTGATGAACACAAACTTAAGAAGTATTTTCTTGGGATCACGTGAAGCAGCAAAATATATGCGTCATAACAAGGATGGCGGCTCGATTGTGAATATTGCCTCCACAAGAGCCATCATGTCAGAGCCTAATTCAGAATCGTACGCCGCCACAAAGGGCGGAATTATTGCTATTACACATGCGCTCGCGGCTTCATTGAGCAATGATCATATTACCGTAAATTCTATTTCTCCCGGTTGGATTGAAACTGGTGATTATTCAAAATTAAGCCCCCAGGATCATGAACAGCATTTCTCAAAGCGGGTGGGAAAACCAGAAGATATTGCCCGAGCCTGCTTATATTTGACATCCACAGAAAATGATTTTGTTACAGGAATTAACCTTGTCGTAGATGGCGGTATGACGCGAAAAATGATCTACGAGGAATAGGTAACTTCCAATTAGCCATAAATTTTTAATCAATCAATTGATTAATTTCCTCAGGCTAGCCATACCAACTGATCCAGACAGTTAATCAAACGTTTGGTTGGTTTTTTCGACAGTCCTGCATAGGGCCTTAGAATTTTAATCAAACGTTTGATTCGTCTTTTGACTAGTAAATCTAATCACGATATGGATTAACTTTCTTCACATGTAGCGGAGGTAAGAGCTAGAAGATGTTTCTGTTCTATCACCAGTGTGCCTCCATTATCGATACATGCTTCCGATTTAATTTTATTTGCCTCATAGTTACTTTTCATTTGGAGGAATCTAATCACTCCACTTATAAGAATAGCAATGGATAAAACGATTGGAACTATCATTTTTATTCTGTTTTTATTCAATCCTAGCCTTTCCCCCTTCGTATTATTATTTTTCTCTAACAAACTCAGTTCTGGCACCATATGAGTCTATTAATTCTATTGATAGTGGCATTCCGTTATCATTCAATCGGAAAATATACGTATCGTGGATCCAATCGCTTTTGCAGACGACTCTTGCTTGATCTGCCTCGATTGGAAGCAGTTTGAACTTATACGGCACCCCGTACATTTTTGGAACGACAACATAAAGCTCTTTGTCAAAACTTATAGATACCGTCTCTTCACCGTTCAAATACGTCCCAACTAGGTTTTTACTCTCTATCTTTAACGGTTTAAACGGTGGAAATCCCTCAACCTCTTTTCCAAAAACAATACGAATAAGGTCGCCGCTGATTTGAATGACCGGTGTAATATTGATATTACTTAACACTATCACAACCAGTTCCTCTTCCGGATACATCACGAGATGATTGACGAAGCCATTGATATCACCGAAGTGACTGACCTCCTTCTGGGCACCGTCCTCGATGAACCAGCCAAACCCATACCCATTTCTGCTTGTAAACATTTGATCTTGCAACCCTCTATCAATTAATGAATTTTTCAAGAGTGCCTGACACCATTGATATAAATCTTCAACAGTTGAATACATCCCATAGGCGCCTAATGGGAACGACATGTCGATGTAATCTGTATGAACGACTTTTTCCCAAACAGTATGGCCTTGTGCCAATGATTTAACGATTGATCGTCCGTTATCAACCCCAGTGCTTGTTAAACCCAGTTCATCGAAAATTTCCTTTTGTAGAAAATCGGCAAACTCCATCCCGGAAACTTTTTCAATTATAGCTGTTAATAATAAATAGCCGGAGTTGCTGTAACTCATGTTCGTGCCGGGTTCAAACTCTAGCGGCATTGACTGAAACGATTCAATCACCTCCTGTAAAGTTGCCTGCAGTCTCATCGTTTTTGTCCAATAATCCGGTGTAGAGGTAAAATTCGCTATTCCCGATGAGTGGTTCAATAAATGGCGGATTGTCATCGAAGCGCCCTTCGGATAATCCGGAAAAAACGTATTGAGAGAATCGTCAAGGTTTAAAGCACCCTTGTCATGCAGTTTCACAATCGCCATCGCGGTGAATGCCTTCGTTAATGAACCAATACGAAATTTAGTAGCAGGCCTATTTGGAAGATCATACTGAAAAGACGAGAATCCAAACCCTTTCTTTAACAGGACTTCTCCTTTATAACCAACAAGAACCGCCCCATTAAAATAATTGTGGGCAGCCAGATTTTCTATGTAATCATTAAGCTTGCTGATTTTAGTTTTCATTTTTTCCCCCTTGCTCCTCATTATTGACCAATCCCTCTCAATCTGGAATATTTATGCTCTTCATCCATTTTAGCACAATCTTCCAGATCGTCTTTTAGAGGAATTTAGAATAGTTTAAGAAAAATTATAACTTTGAGGATTTTATCAAGTGATTATATTCGTTTTCAATCAAATGAATATCTAACCGATCAAATAATGGTAAGACAGATTCTAATTTTTCTGGCAGTTGGTGTTGTTCATGCCAGTCAACCTTTGAGACACCTAACATTTTTCGAATTTTCTCTGAAGAAAAGGGCAAAAATGGCTGCAGTAATTGCGCTAAATTCAAAATGATATAGGTACAGGTTGCCAGCGTAACATCGCCATTAATTGGGTTTTCCTTTACTTGAATCCATGGTTGTTGTTCATCAAAATAACGGTTGGCACGACGGATATATTGAAAAATCCCCTCTAAGGCCTGTTTAAAATGCCCTTTTTCAATTAAGTCACCAGTAGTAGTGAAAAGATCAATCGTATTTTTCTTAATCTGCGTATCTACTTCAGCTTGCGGTATGTTACCATCAAACGATTTTTCAGTAAACTTTAACGTGCGATTAACAAAATTTCCATAGGCCCCAAGCAGCTCACTATTGTGGCTGTAGATAAATTCACGCCATGAGAAATCGGTATCTCGACTTTCCGGAGCATTGATGGTTAAGAAATAGCGAATAGAGTCGGGATCGTATTTACTTAAAATGTACGGAACCCAGACGGCCCAATTTCGGCTCGTGGATAACTTTCTTTTCTCCAATGTTAGATATTCATTCGAAATAATATGCGTCGGCAAAGTTTTGCTCTTAATACCCATTAAGATAGCGGGCCAAATAACCGTATGGAATGGGATATTGTCCTTACCGTGAACATAATAAGATACTGAATCCTCATTCCATAGCTGGTCAATGCTTACACTATTTTGTTTAGCCCATTCTAAGCTAGCCGTTAAATATCCCGCAACTGCTTCGATCCAGACATAAATTTTCTTCCTTTCAAATCCTGCAACAGGAACATCCACACCATTTGGCAAATCTCGCGTAACAGCTCTATCTGGAACACCTTCATGCAAGTATCTTTTCGTTAACGCCACAGCATTTTCCCTCCAGCGATGTTCCTCATCTGCTTTGTTGACAAAATCCTCTAACTCCTGTTGCAATTGACTAAAGGCAAAATAAAAATGTTCCGTTTCCTTAATAACTGGCTCATTTCTGCAAATTTTACAGCGTTTTTCAAGTAAATCCAGTGGATCAAGAATTTTCAAACAATTATCGCACTGATCACCTCTTGCTTTGGCCCCACAATTCGGGCAAATCCCTTCCACAAAACGATCCGGCAGAAACTGCTTATCATGTTCACAATATGCTTGTTCAATCTTCTTCGTATATAAATAACCATTTTCCATCAATTTTAGAAATATCTCTTGAACGGATTCATGGTGATGTTTTGCATCCGTTCTTGTATAAAGATCGTAGGTAAAGCCCAGTTCCTTAAAGCACTCAGAAAACTCCTCATGATATCGGTTTGCGATAATCTCCGTTGTTGTTTGTTCTTGATTAGCCCGAATTGAAATTGGTGTGCCATTGCAGTCACTTCCTGATACGTAAAGGACCTTTTTTCCCTTTTGCCTGTAATACCTTGCTAAAATATCTCCTGGCAACAGTGCCGCAATATGGCCTAGATGTAACGATCCATTGGCATAAGGCCATGCCCCTCCGATTACGATTGTCATTTTAGATTCCTCCCAAAAAATGAAATAAAAAAACGCCCTAATCAATACGATTAGGACGAGAATACCCGTGTTACCACCTACATTTACAAATAGCTCACACTATTTGCCTCCATCAGTACGTCTTTTTCAGAGATACTGCTGCTGTAATAACGAGTGCCATTCCCGTCGCAGCCTACTAGCTAGAAGCGTTCGGTGCGAAGCTCAAAGGTCATTTTCAAAAGGGTTCATTTACTTCATTTCCACCATCAGAAGCTCTCTATCAAATACTGCCCTATTTACTTTTCCTTCTCAACGCTGTTAATTTCAAAAATATATGAATAATTATATAATTTCCTGCAGATGGAAGCAAGAGGAGGTTCTGATGCTTCGATTAGTTAATTCTTTTTAGTTTCAGCATTCCAATTACTATTGGAATCCCTGTTCCAATAAGCGTGAGCGGTAAAAACCATACACCAAACCTGGCTCCCCAGCCTAAAGCAATGGAAATAGATTCAATTAAAATGAGCGAAAAAAGAATGAGACAGATATTTTTCAACTGATTAACCAGCCTTCGGCTATGTAAATAAAACTGTTCGGCGTTTGATTCATTAAAGCGTTTAGGATAATTATGTACCTCAGGGAATTTTTCTAGTACCGCCATTAAAATTGCAATGAATAACCCTACAAAAAGTAATATAAGAAGCTCCCACTTGGAGCCCCACCGATCCACCTCACCGGCTGCATTATAATGCCCAGGTACTTCTTCAGGCAGTGTTTTCCAAACGAAAAGCAACACAATGATTGATCCCAAAAAACATAAATATCCGATAAAATCCCAAATCCATTCACTCTTTGACTTAGGAATTTTTAATTTAGGCCTGCCCAAATAATTTGGCATATTCATTTTCCCTCCCTTTTCCTTCACCTTATTACACTTCCATTATGAATAATATATCAAATATTCCAAATTTTATCATTAAGTCATCTAACCGTGCCCTTTTCGCCAAAAAACGCCAATTCCCAGCGATTGAGAAGTTGGCGTTTTTCATTTAATGATTTTTATATTGCCTCGTTGTATCTTTTTCCGCAAAGAATTAATCATGAGGAATTTAATTGCACGTCTTGTTGGCGGAAATAGCATGAAAAAGCCGCCAATGTCTGTAATAAATCCCGGCAAAAGCAGCAGGATACCGCCTACCAATATACAAATCCCATCTAATAACGCTTCACCTGGAATATGACCGTTTTGCAGCTGCACACGCGCCTTCCGAATGGTTTGCAGGCCTTCTCTTTTTGCTAAATACGCTCCAACTACACCTGTCAATATAATGAGTAGTAATGTCGGCCAAACTCCGAGCGTTTTTCCGGAAAAAAGGAGTAACCCTATCTCTGCCGCAGGAATCGCAATAATCAAGATAAACAAATAACGCACCTGAGAGGTCTCCTTCCAAATGAATTAATTACATTATAACAGGAACGGCTATTTAAATGAAAATCCCTTGTCTTAACATATGAAAAAAGGGGGGTTCCCCGCCGCATTATCGCAGCGGGGAACCGCCCCCTAAATTACTTAAAGTTTCACCTTAACCTGATTTAAAGAATAGGTAAGTGGTATTCCCTTGGCTCCGTCGATAATAATCTGACAGGTCCTGCGCTTTAACTCTGTTAGGGATTCCTCTGAGACGTAGGAGGAATGCGGTGTAACGAAAACCTCTTCCATTGTCAGGAGCGGATGGTCCAGTTCAGGTGGTTCCTTTGCCAGCACATCGAGCCCTACCCCTGCTATATGCCCTTCATTAATTGCCTTCTTTAAATCAACCTCGTTTATTACACCACCGCGGCATGTGTTAATAATGAACGCTCCTTTAGGCAGCATTTTGAGGCGTTCATAGTTTAGAAGGTTTTCTGTTTCCGATGTAAGTGGTACATGTAAACTTAGAATGGTAGATTGCTGCAGCAATTCGTTTAACGATACGGACTCTACCCCATAAGAATCGAAGGTTTCTGCAGAAACATACTCATCATAGGCTAATAGGCGGACACCAAATGATTTAAGCTTTGCTGCTACTATCCGGGCAATCCGGCCAAAGCCCAGCAATCCTACGGTGTTATTCCTGAACCGGCGAATGGGCAGTGTATCGAGTGGATCCCATTTTCCCTCTTTCACTTTTTGGTTATAGGCAGTGATGCGGCGAGTGACCGCCAGCATTAGTGTAATCGTATGATCTGAAACCTCTTCCGAACAATAATCGGGTACATTTGAGACAATAATTCCCCGGTTAGTGGCTGCCTCCAAATCAACATGATTAAAGCCCACCCCTGAAATGGCTATAACCTTGCATGATTGCAGTTTATCAATAAGATCAGCCTTACATGGGAATCCAACTTGAGCAACTACCCCGTCCGCATAGGGCGCATAGAGTGGGAGGTCTTCCTCAAACGTCTCCGAGCGTGTTACTTTTACTTCAAAGCCCTCTTGTTGATAGATTCCCTTTTCCATTTGATGATCAATCCATTCATCGTCTAAGATCCAAACTAAATGCCTTCCATCCTTCACTTTATCTCCTCCTTTTTTATTATGATGTGGGCAGTTTCTGGCCGATTTTCCGTAACGAGTTTACTAGACGTTTATTCTGCTCCGCAGTCCCAATGGTAATACGGACATATGTGTGCAATCCCCACGCTGCGCATGGTCGAATAAGGATTCCTTCCCGCATGAGCGCATCCGATAGCTTCATTCCATCTTCTTTTACATCGACAAACAGAAAATTTGCGTGTGTTTCGGTCACGCTAAACCCTAAAGCGCTCAGTTCCTTGATCAGCATTTCCGCCTCTCGCTTATTTTCTTGTAAACTTTTCTGTTTATATTCTATATCGTCTAAAGCCGCAATTGCCCCTGCTTGTGCCATTCGATTGGCGGCAAATGGTTCTCTTACTGCCCGTATGGCCTCGATATACTCTTCATTCCCAGCTACGTAGCCAATTCTCGTTCCGGCTAACCCGTACAATTTTGAGAATGTACGTATAAAGATAACCGGATACCCTTCCTTGACAAAATCAATTCCTGTACGGTATCCTTCCCGGTTAATAAATTCAACATATGCTTCATCAAGCACGACGATCACATGTGATGGTATTTGCTTCAGAAATGCCTCGAGTTTGTCTTCTTCTACAATGGTTCCAGTCGGATTATTAGGATTACAGATAAAAATTAATTTGGTATTTTCATTTATGGATGCGAGAATTCCGTCAAGATCATAGGTATAATCCTCAGTCACAGGGATCTCTATAGGAATCCCTTCCATGAGCAGGGTTATCGTTCTATATGCAGGAAACGTAGGGGTGCAATAGATAACCTCATCACCTGGATTAATATAAGCCGTTCCAATTAAGGTAATAACATTATCCCCGCCATTTGCCACTAGAAATTGCTCGGGGGCGAGTTGATAAATTCCCGCTAATTTTTCTCTAAGCTCCCTGCCTGTTGGCTCAGGATATAACTGGCTTTCCTGCAAGGCCAATTGCATAGCCTGCACTGCTTTTGGTGACGGGCCAAACGGATTTTCATTCGAAGCCAGTCGAATGATTTCATCTAATCCCAATTCCCGTTTTACCTCTTCTATCGCTTTTCCGGGTATATATGGCTTTAACTTTCTTCCGCTTCTACGCCATAGGTCTTGAGACAAATCTATCTCCCCTTTTTATAAAAATCGTGGGTCCAAATAGTTAAGCTTCCCCTTTGGTCCACTTGCCTATTTCACTTCCATCATGGCCTTCAAGCTTTCCTCACGGATCAATTCAGTCAGCTGCTCTTTATACTCAAGAAAGCGAGGCGCCATTTTAATACTATAGGGACGAGGATGCTCAAGCTCGATTGGAATATCCGCTTTAATTCTGCCGGGCCTTGAGGTCATCACTATGACTCTATTGGCAAGAAAAATCGATTCCTCGACATCATGTGTAATAAATAAAATGGTTTTGTTCGACTTCTCCCAAATTTCCAGCAAAAGCTCTTGCATGAGTGTCCGCGTCTGATTGTCAAGCGCTCCAAATGGTTCGTCAAGCAGCAGAATTTCCGGGTCATTCGCCAAAGCTCTTGCGATGGCAACGCGCTGCTGCATTCCTCCTGATAGCTGCTTAGGATAATGTTTTTCAAATCCTGTCAACCTGACTAATTCAATATAATCCTTAACAATTTCTTTACGCTCGGCAGCATTCATTCCTTTATTTTTCAATCCAAATTGTATATTTTCTTCCACCGTCAGCCATGGAAACAAGGAATACGCCTGAAAAACCATGCCCCTATTGGAAGATGGCCCGTTAACCTCGTGACCATCAAGGTACACCTGACCCGATGACTGTTCCTCAAGTCCCGCCACAATCCGCAGCAGCGTAGATTTTCCACATCCAGATGGACCAAGGATGGTAATAAACTCATTGGTCATAATGTTCAGGCTGACATGATCTACTGCCAGCACTTGAGAATGCTTCCTATTACCTGAGTATATTTTTGTGACATTATCAATTTGTACCTTCGGATTCAGCATCCTATCCTCACCTTCCATAATTCCATGGGAACAGTTTTCGAATTGACACTTTTAAGATTAAATCTGAGAGCAAACCTAACGCTCCAATTGTCAAGATTCCAAAAATGATATTACCCGTTTTCAACATTCGCTGGGATTCCAGAATTAGGCTTCCGATCCCTGATGCTGAAGCGACAAGTTCTGCGACAATAATATATGACCATGCCCAGCCAAGGATTAGCCTGATTGTTTCCATAATACCGGGAATAGCTGCCGGAAGAATGACAGAACGCAATACTCCAAAGGTAGAAGTCCCAAGTGTATAGGCCGCTTCTAAGAGCTCTCTGCGAACATTTGACACTTCAACCGCCGTCATAAGAACAAGCGAAAAGAACGTTCCAACAAATATGATTGTAATTTTCTCCATCTCGCCTACACCAATCCACAAGATGAAAAGCGGGATAAACGCAGATGCCGGCATGTACCGTACAGATGAAATGACAGGTTCAAAAAAGGCCTCAACCACTTTAAATGTTCCCATTAATATGCCAAGCGGAAGCCCAATAATCACCGCAATTAAAAAGCCGGCAAGCACACGATAGATTGTAATCCCGATATCATTGATAAACCCAAATTCAGTAAATAGCGTAATGCCAGATTGGATAATCTGGGTTGGAGTCGGCAGAAAAAGTGGATCTACTATGCCGGTATACGTTAACAAGGACCAGATGACAAATAAGATGACGATACTTGATATGCTGACCCAAATATATAATGTATGTGGTATGCTTTCCTGCGGCTGAAGCCACTTTCTTCTTCTAGGTGTTCCCTTTCGTTCGTTTTGAAAGGGCAGTATAGGCACCTGATTACCTAGCTCCTCATTTTTAGCCACCTTTTCCATAGAATCTCCCCCCTCTTTATTGAACAAATGAATAATCAATAAGTTCATCGATATTTGGCTCTTTATCGATTAACTTTAGCTCCACCCATAATTTAGAACTTAAATTTGTAAGCTCTTTCAATTTCCCTGGATTTTCTTTCGTACCGAAATATTCTTTATTTTTTTCCTGGTCATAGAAACGAACACCATTTAATGATTCCTCAAGCTCTTCATTCGATTGCCCCATCGCCTTTGCCATGATCCCGATTGCATCTTCCTTATCCGTTTGAATGTAGTCTAATGCTTCGTACCAGGATTTCACTAACGCCTTTACCACTTTTGGATTTTTCTCAACAAAGTCCTTTCTCAGCCCAATAGTATCAGCAATAACGCCTGGAGTTTGGTCACTTGATGTGAGAACGCTTCCAAAAGTAGTCTCCTTTGCTTTACTTAGCCACGGTTCCCATGTAACAGCGGCATCTACCTTATTTGCTACGAATGCTGCCCCCGCATCACCAGCTGTCATGTTTTGCGCCTTAATATCCTTAAAGTTGATTCCCTCTTGATTTAATTGATAAAGGAACCAAAAGAAGCTTGCTCCTCCGTCCGTTTGTACAGCTACCGTTTTTCCAACAAGATCTTTCAAACTTTTAATCTGTTTGTTTGCTACAATTCCATCCCCGCCATAAGAATCGTCCAGTGCTACTACCTGTACGACTGGGAGGTCACTTGCTGCGGTAACAACATGGGAATCTACAGTGGTAGCAAAACCTTGAATACGATTTGCGGCCATTGAGCTTCTTCTGTCAGAGACGCTTTCCATCTTTACCAATTCAACATTGATACCATTCTTTTTGAAAATCCCCTTTTCTTTAGCAATATAAAGTGGGGCATACCCTACCCATGTGGAGACGGCTATAGATAACTTCTCACCGGATTTACTCTCTTCTTTTCCCGATGTGTTATTTGAACATCCAGTCGCTACTACCATAACAATAAGCAAAACGATTATCCAAAGTTTTTTCATTCACTACCATCCCCCTATTATTTATTTTTCAGCCGTAATGGATTTCTCGACCCATTCATACAGTGAAATTGCCCTTACATTTACATTTTTCACTTAAGATTGACCTTTTCTCTATCAACCTCTCTTTCTTAAATGCTGAATGAATATTTTGTATTTTTAAATAATTCCAACTTATATAATAATAACATTCTAAATAATAGAAAAAAACTATTTAAATTGTTATAAATATATATAATAAAAGTATAGAAGGAGGCTTTCATAAATGGATATCAGGCAACTTCGCTACTTTGTCGTCATCGCTGAAGAAAGTCAGCTTACTCGTGCAGCCCAGCGACTCCATATGGCACAGCCCCCCCTGAGCAGGCAACTAAAATTATTAGAACAAGAGCTGGGTGTTACCTTGTTCGAAAGAAACGGCCGAAATATGAACCTGACTGAGGCGGGAAAATCGTTATATAGAAGAGCTGAGAGCATTCTGAATCAACTGGAAGAAACGATCACAGAGGTAAAGGACACCGGAGAGGGCTTACGGGGTTTGTTAACTATTGGGACAAACATTTCTTGTTTGCCATTTCTCTCTAAAAAAATATATCAATTCAGGGAAAGGTATCCGCAAGTTATTTTTAAGATTTGGGAGGAAAGCCCTTCGAAATTAATTGAACAATTGGAAAATAGAACGATTGAACTCGCTATATTACGTTCTCCCTTCAAAAGAGATATTTTTTCAATTATTCGTTTACCAAAGGAACCATTGGTTCTCGTCATGCCTCCAATATGGGAGCTGCCTGATTCAAAGACAAACATTCACTTAAGTGAATTAAAGGAAATGCCCCTTTTACTTTTACATAATGGTAAAGAAGAGAGAAGCTATCATCAAATGGTAATTGATGAATGCAGCCGAATTGGCATCGATTTAAATATTGTTTGTGAATGCCCTGATGCCGCTACACTTCTCATGCTTGTTTTTGCGGGAATTGGAGCCACGATCCTGCCAAAGAGTCTAATAACCTATATTCCAACTAAATTCATAAGAGTGATGGAGATCTCAGATTACCCATTCTACACTGAATCCTCCGTAATTTGGTTAAAGGATCGGCCGCTTTCAAAGACTGCCAGCCGGTTCATCGAAACCTTAGATATATAAATAAGAGGCACATGAATGGCTCATGTGCCTCTTAGCTTGTTGATCCCCTGCTTGAAATATTTGTTACTAACATGGAATTCCTAAACTCACTTGGGGTCATACCCATATATGCTTTAAACACCCTGCTGAAATAGCGTGAATTACTATAGCCGACGTCTTCAGAAATTTGATAAATGGTGCAGTTTAAATCCATCAGCATCGATTTCGCTTTATCGATCCGCAAATGAGTAAGATATTCAATAAAGGAGGAGCCCGTTGTCTTTTTGAAAATATTGCTAAAGTAATTCGGACTTAAGTGCGCTTGCTTTGCTACGCTTTCCAGGGAGATTTCTTCTGTGAAATGATGATTAATATACATTAATGCCTTTTGGACCGACTTTAGCATACTTTCATTATGATTGCTTACGATATGTTCTAAAAGTTGATTGACCACTTCATAAAACCATTGGCAAATCTGCTCCAGGTTTTCCAGGAGAAGCAGTTCTTTGGCATATTGTAATTGGGTCGTCAGGACTTCTTTCAGGTGTGCCCCCCCATTGATGGCGGCATGTGCAAGTGTAGAAAGTAGATCTAAGGTTTGCAATTTGAATAAGTTGGGATTTATATTTCTTTGGGAGGATATAATTCTTATGACACTGTTTAAACTTTTCTTTACTCCGTCGAAATCCCCTATCGTTAACTGATTTGCCATAACAGCGATTTCTTTCATCTGTAAAAGATCGATTTCATTCGTAAAAGGCTCTACATCTCCATAGTGAATGACGGCATTGCTCCCCGTAAAAAATTTATTAGCAAGCGCCTGCAATGATTCTTGATAGGATAAATGGAGATTTCTAGCATCCTCATAATAGTTCCCAACACCAATGGTTACCGAATATCCTGTACCTTCCTTAATATCTATCTTTATTTTTTCAGCATGGATGGTCGATAATTTCTTAAACTCTTTTATTTTATTTAGCACGGGTAATGATAAGAGAACATTTACCTTTTCTGGCCCATTAATGATGACGATCATATCCTCCACTTGGTTGTGGTCAAAATATTTATCGACACACTTTATAATATCCTTTCTAATCGTTTGCCCCCATGACTCACTCTTATTTTCCATTAATCGGTGATAGTTATCTATACAGATGGTCATACATGTATTAGGTATGGTAGATAATCCTGCAAGTTGACTCCGGTCCCATATTTTCTTGGAATGTTTAACATTTCCAAAGATTAAATCATACGCTAAACTCCTCTTTACATCGTCTTTGACGTGCTCCATCTCTTGGTTAGCAGGCGTCGAAATTGGAGACTGCGATCCTCCTTTGATCAATTCCAGGAAAAGCTTGTAAATATCCTCTTCATTTATTGGTTTTTTTAGACAGTCAAATATACCATTTTTAAAAAAGCCTCTGATTTCGTCATGACTAAAATGGACGTTCATCACGATTACATGGGGGTATTTTTGGTACTCCATCCCTTCTAATAGGGCATTTTGTTCTTTGGCCGTTTTATTATCTAAATCAAAAAAGATTGCAAGAGCCGGTTCGGCTGGATCGTATTCTATATCCTTATCAAGGAACGAATTTACCTTTTTAATAGAAAAGGGAGAATGAAGCAGTTCATTTACATGCTCCATTTTCTTTAAAAGAGACTCATCTTCAGATACGATTAAAACCTTGGACTTCAATTCAACACAACCTTTCTTTGCTAAATGAAACAGCATATAGTGCTATAAAGGCCTTTTTAAGCCCAGCTCCCGCGCTCTGTTGTTGGCTTTTATGTAGCCGGCATCTGCGTGTCTTATGATATTTAAACCGGGATCAATAGTGAGTAAATTCTTTAATTTCTTTAACGAAGCTAAGCTTCCATCCGCTACTGCCGTCATACCGGAATGAATGGAGTTCCCAATCCCTACCCCGCCGCCATGTTGAATGCTGACCATCGTTGCCCCGGAAACAGCATTTAACAATCCATTTAGAATCGGCCAATCTGCAACGGCATCGCTCCCATCCGGCATTCCTTCTGTTTCTCTGGTTGGAGCAGCCATGGTACTGCCTTCTGAATGATCCCGAGTAATTGCAATAGGGGCCGATAGCTCACCTTTTGCTACCATATCATTGATTAATTCACCAATCTGACTCCGTTCATTGTAATCCAACCAGCAAGTACGTGCCGGCAATCCATAGAAATAGATTCTTTCTTGAACAAATTTAATCCAGCGGCAAACCCTTTCGTCGCTTCGAAAGGTCGATAAAATCGCTTCATCCAATTTGTATATATCCCCTGGGTTTCCGGAGAGAGCAATCCAGCGGCATGGTCCTCTCCCTTCACAGTAGAGGGGACGTAAATATTCAGAAATAAAGCCAGGGAATGAAAAGGCATGATCGTACCCTGCTTTATATGCTTGACCCCGAATATTATTTCCATAGTCAAAAACGATTGCCCCTCTGTCCTGTAGCTTGCACATGGCTTCCACATGGGCAACAAGGGTTTCTTCCGCCATTTTCAGATATTTTTCCGGCCTTTTCCCCCTTAGGAAGAACGCTTGCTCTAAGGTTAATCCACTAGGAATATAGCCATTTAATAAATCATGAACAGCTGTCTGATCGGTCACGATATCCGGTGTCACACCCTTATTGACCATCTCGCAGAATATATCTGCTGCATTGCCATGCAATGCAATGGCAAGTGCCCTTTCCGCCCCTATTGCTTCCTTCGCTAACTTTAAAGCCTCATCAAGTGAATGAACTTTCACATCGCAATAATTATTAACCAGCCGCTTATTTATCTTTCCTTCATCAACTTCTACGACGATACAGACTCCGCCATTCATGGTTACGGATAAGGGCTGGGCGGAACCCATTCCTCCAAGCCCGGAGGTCAAAACCAGTTTCCCTTTTAAAGATCCATTGTAATACCGGTTTGCGATTTCACTCATCGTTTCAAATGTTGCTTGCAGTACACCTTGGACACCAATGTATGCCCAGGACGCAGCTGTCGCTTGTCCATACATCGTTAAGCCCTTTTTTTCCAGCATGGTGAAGTATTCGTCATTTGCCCAATTTGGTACAACCATTGCAGTAGAAGAGATGACCCGTGGGGAAAACGGAAAAGTCCGGAAAGTCGCAACTGGCTTTCCGGATTGAATCAATAATGTATGGTTTTCATCCAACTGTTTTAACTCACGGATGATCGCTTCCATCGCCTGCCTGTTTCTGGCGGCTTTTCCCCTGCCGCCGTAAACAATCAATTCATCACTGTTTTCAGCCACACGGGGATCAAGGCTATTAAGGAATAGCCGCAATAATGCTTCTGTTTCCCAATTTTTGCAGGAAATTTCCTTGCCTATTGGTGATTGGATTGTTTGAAACATAGATTCGCTCTCCCTTGTTTCACGAAAAAATAGAATATTTAGAATGATGTCCTTGGTTTAATTCACGATAGACCTGACGATTTCCTTCATTTATAAAATTATTTTAGGACATAGTTAGCAATGACCATTTTTTGCACTTGAGAAGTTCCTTCAAAAATTTCCAAAATTCGTTGATCCCGATAGAAACGCTCCACTGGATATTCCTTCATAAATCCGTAACCGCCATGAATTTGCACGGCTTTATGAATGATGCGATTAGATGCTTCGGATGTAAATAGCTTTGCAATGGAAGCTTCTTTCGACAATCTGTACCCTTTTTTATCCTTAAGACTAGCCGCATAGTACGTATACAAGCGGCCGATTTCAAGTTCTGCAGCCATTTCAGCAAACATCCATTGAAGTCCTTGGAACTGCGAAATCGATTGGTTAAAGGCAACGCGCTCTTTTGAATAAGAAACAGCTGCATCAAGGGCGGCCTTGGAAAGACCTATCGCCATGGAGGCAATCCCAATACGCCCCCGGTCTACCACTGTCATCGCGATTTTAAAACCATCCCCTTCTTTCCCAACAAGATTCTCCTTTGGTATACGGCAGTTCTCAAAGATGATTTCATGTGTACGGGCACCGCGAATCCCCATTTTATCGTCCCCAGCCCCATATGATAATCCCGGAGTCCCTTTTTCGACGATGAAGGCACTGATTCCTTTTGCGCCTTTTTCTGTGTCAGTTTTTGCATATACAACCAATGTATCCGCATAAGCTCCGTTCGTGATGAAAATCTTTGAGCCGTTCAGGACATATTCATCACCTGCAAGCCTGGCATTCGTCTTCATCGAGGAAACATCGGTCCCGCCATTTGGCTCAGTCAGACAAAAGGCAAATAACTTCTCTCCGGTACAGCCCGGCACTAAGTATTTTTTCCGTTGCTCCTCGTTTGCAGCAAGATAAAGACCATCAATTCCCAAATAATGGGCAGTAAGGATGGAGCCTGTGGCAGCGCAGGCATACGTAATCTCCTCAACAGCGATCGCCTCCGCAATCGAATCAGCGCCAACTCCGCCATCTTTTTCAGGATAGGCGATTCCCATTAATCCTAGTTTGGCCAACTTGGGGATATGCTCAGTTGGAAAGCGATTTTCTTGATCCAATTCCGCTGCCTTAGGCTGCAGAACCTCCCTGCTAAAATCCCGCACCATTTTACGAATACTTTGCTGTTCTTCCGTTAATTCGAAATTCACGTTACATTCCCCCTATTATTCTTCTATTCATCGATTATTTTTTCAGATCGGACTTTTGATATTTCGCAAGAATTTCATCCGTATGCTCACCTAAAGAAGGGCTTGGTCTTTGAATCACTGCAGGCGTTTTTGAGAACTTTACCGGATTCCCCACTATTTTCATTTTCCCTGCAACAGGATGCTCTAATTCGACGAGCATTTCCCGAATGGCTATATGTTCATCTTCACAGATCTCTTGAATATTTAATATAGGTGAGCTTGGAACACCGCCATTGTTAATAAGTTCTACCGCTTCCTCGACCGTGTAAGCCTGAAGCCACTCTTCAATGATTGGTTTAAGCTCATCCACATGTTCAGTTCTTAATGCATCCCTGCAGAATCGCTCATCCTGTTCGAGTTCTGGCTGATCCATGATTAAACATAATCGTTTAAAAAGCGAATCATTTGCCACCGCAATGACGACATAACCATTTTGCGCTTTATAAATATCAAATGGCGAACTAATCGGATGGCGGCTCCCAATTCTCTCAGGAACAATTTGATCCACTGTATACCGCATGACATTACTTTCTAATAGCGAGAAGATGGAATCAACCATAGCTACATCAATATATTGACCTTCACCTGTTCGTTCTCGATGAAATAAAGCGACCATTATCCCATATGCCGCATACAAGGCTGCACTCATATCACCGAGCGATGCCCCGGCGCGTGTCGGCGGCTGATTCGGGTGCCCCGTTATACTTGCCAATCCGCCCATCGCTTGCGCAACGAGATCATAGGCAGGTCTCCCGCTATACGGGCCATACTGTCCAAAGCCGGAGATAGAGGCGTAAACAATCCCGGAATTTATTTGTTTTAATGTTTCATAATCCAAACCAAGCTTTTTCATGACACCTGGACGGAAGTTTTCGATCACAACATCTGCTTCCTTCACTAATTCCATTATAAGCTCGGTGGATTCAGGCTTTTTTAAATCAAGTGCTACACTTTTCTTCCCCCTGTTTAAAAACACAAAGTATCCGCTTTCATTATTTTGAAATGGACCGAACCCTCTTGTGTCATCACCTGTACCAGGCTTTTCTATTTTTATCACTTCAGCTCCCATATCTGCTAACAGCATCGTGCAATATGGTCCGGCTAATACACGTGTAAAATCAAGGACTTTTATTTTTTCAAGCGGTTGTGGCTGTGGGTGTTCCATTGTGATTCCCCTTTCACTTCCAGTATGTTACTAGTAATTTTCATACGGATGGCCTTTGGTAACAAGAGGAATTTATTACTTTTTTGTGCACTTTTATACGAATCTTCTGAAAAAAGTGCACTTGCAAAACTATATAAAAAGAAGAAGCAAGGGAAAAAACCCTTGCTTCCTAGATGACCATTTTTTTATTTTCTTGCAGTTGTAATTCTTGTTCACCCGTGCCGTCATGCTCACGATTCTTTTTAATTTTGAAATGATAGATTAAGTAACAAGCTATGACAAATGGGACTCCTAAATATAGAGCCAAACGCTGCTCGGAGTCAAACGCTAAACTGGCCAATACAATACAATTCAAGGTTAATGCAATGATTGGAAGCAGAGGGTAAAGCGGTGTTCTAAATTTAAGATCCTCCACTCTGCCGCCTTCGCGAAGGAACTTTCTCCGGAAGGCAATTTGTGATGCAGTGATAGAAATCCATCCTACTTGGGCACCTAGTCCTGCAATGGAAAGCAGCCAAACAAAGACGGTTTCTTCTGCAAAGAACCCTGACAATAATGATAATAAGGCAATCCCGATTGTTAACATTAGTGCGTTAAACGGAACTCCTTGTTTATTGACTTTTGTAAGTTTAGGACTCGTCATCTTCTCTTTTGACATCGCATATAACATCCGTGTTGCCGCATACAGTCCGGAGTTCGCAACAGATAGTAAAGCAGTCAGAATAACAAAGTTCATAATGTCCGCTGCATAAGGAATACCAATACTATCAAAAACGACGACAAAGGGACTTTCCACAACACCTGCTTGTTCCATAGGGATTAAGCTTGCGAGAACAAAAATAGCTAACACAAAGAAAAATAACGTGCGCCATACCGTTTGCTTGATTGATTTTGGGATGGTCTTCTCCGGTTCTTCACTTTCACCGGCAGCAATCCCAATTAATTCTGTGCCTTGGAAAGAAAAGTTAACCGCAATCATGGTAATAATTAAAGCAGTAAACCCGTGTGGCAGGAAGCCATGTGCTGTAAAATTTGATAGAAATGGTGCCGGCTGTCCGCCTTTCAAGTCAATGAAGCCGAACATTGCCGCCCCGCCAAGGACGATAAAAGCAAGAATGGCAAAAATTTTAATGCTTGAAAACCAAAATTCTGTTTCCCCAAAGGCACGAGCTGAAAGCGCATTGAGTGAAAATAATACCACTGCAAAAATAGCACACCAGATCCACACAGGTGAATCAGGAAACCACCGCTGCATAAGCTGCCCTGCAGACAATAGCTCCAATGCAACCGTTACCGACCAGCCTAGCCAATAAAGCCAACCGAGTGCAAAGCCTGTTCCTGGACCAATAAACTTCGTTGTATACGTTTGAAAAGAACCGGAAACCGGCATCGCTACGGACAATTCACCTAAACAAAGCATTGTTAAAAACATGATGAACCCGCCAACAACATAGGAAAGAATT
Organism: Bacillus sp. S3; assembly: GCF_005154805.1. Taxonomy (GTDB): domain Bacteria; phylum Bacillota; class Bacilli; order Bacillales; family Cytobacillaceae; genus Neobacillus. Next base: position 222,289 of record NZ_CP039727.1, on the reverse strand, counting down.
GCACCTGCAGGACCCGCTTGGCTAATCGTATAGCCTGAACCTAAGAAAAGCCCTGATCCAATTACCCCTCCTAGAGAGATCATAAACAAATGCCGTGTCTTCATGGTTCTTTTTAGTTCATGAGTGGTATTGTTCTCCTGTAAATTCATTAATCCTTCTCCCTTCCCTTTTTAAAGAATGCGCTTTCAGATCCTTATAATTCACTGTTTTAAAATAGCAAATTTTGCACAAGAAGCTATTCGGATTCTTGCATACAAAAGATTAGTTCATTTGTGGGACATTATCAACGACCAAATCTTTCTAATATTATCACTATTTTAATCTATTTATATATGCAATTTCTATACCAACAATGAAACCTTTGTTTTAGAATATTATTTTGCCATAGATGCTAAATTCCTTTGCACTATTTTACAATAATTTTGCACTAGAGATGCAAAAAGACTGTTACCATTTTATTAGGAATAGTTTTTTATTTGATTTTTAATTGTCAGTGTATAGCCAATAAGTTTTGCACAAACTGATTTTCCCCAGTAAAATAATGCAAAATTTTTTTGCGTTATGACCCCATTTTTGATTAAATAGGGATATAAGGGATGGAACAAGGGGTAGAAACGATGAAAAAATCACAGAATGATTTGTACTATTTAACTCGTATGTATAAACGGATTTTGGACGAAGTGGACGTTGGTGTTCATGCGGTAGACGAAACCGGCAAAACCATTATTTATAATAAAAAAATGATGCAAATGGAGTCTATGGACCTCCATGATGTTATTGATAAAAACTTATTAGATGTGTTTATGTTTAAAGACGACCAATCCAGCACGCTTGTTAAAGCGCTGCATGAAGGCAAAGAAACGAGTAACGTAAAGCAGACCTATTTTAATAATAAGGGTCATGAAATTACAACGATAAACAATACGATTCCTATTTATACTAATGAGAAACTCCAGGGTGCTGTTGAAATTGCCAAAGATGTAACTAAGCTTGAACGGCTTATGAAAAGCAATCTGACCAAAGGATCCACTAGATATACGTTTGATAATATCATTGGCACAAGTCCTGCCATTCAGGAAGTAATTGAAGCCGCTAAACGGGCAACCCGAACCTCTTCGTATGTTTTGATTATTGGCGATACTGGTACTGGGAAAGAGCTGTTTGCCCAAAGCATTCACAACGGGAGCGGGCGTTTATCCGGGCCATTTATTTCGCAGAATTGTGCGGCTTTACCAGATAATTTAATTGAAAGTCTTCTCTTCGGTACAAAGCGTGGTGCTTTCACTGGGGCAATTGATACCCCTGGATTATTTGAACAGGCAAACGGCGGCACACTGCTGCTGGATGAGATTAACTCATTAAACCTTAATCTTCAGGCCAAATTGCTACACGTCCTTCAGGAAAAAACAATCAGACGAATTGGTGATACGAAGGATACGCCTGTTGACGTTAGGGTCATTGCCAATATGAATGAGGATCCCATTGACGCCATTGCCAATCAGCGGATGCGGAAAGATTTGTACTATCGGCTGGGAGTCGTGACCCTCTTTGTCCCGCCGCTTAAAGAGCGCAAAGAAGATATTCCGTTATTAGTGGAGCATTTTATTGAAAAATACAATGAACGATTTCAGATGAATGTAAAAGGCTTGTCAGGAGAGGTCAAATCATCTTTCCTTGAGTATGATTGGCATGGGAATGTCCGTGAACTTGAACATATTATTGAGGCAGCTATGAACATTATGATGGATGAAGAGTATATTATGTATCCTCATTTACCCTACCAATATCGGAGCAAAATTCAGCTGAGAGAGAGAATGATGCCTCTTTCCACTGTTGATACCTTCATTAAAGGAAATTCAGATGTCACTATACCGCTAAAAGATCAAATGGAGCTTTTTGAAAAAACGTATATTGAACATGTTTTAGAAAAACATGATTCTAATATCTCAAGAGCGGCTAAATCACTCGGATTAAGCCGCCAAAGTCTACAGTATCGAATGAAGAAATGGAAGCAAGAGTGAAGAAATGGAAAAAAGGGTCAGTCCTTCGCCGCTTGATACAGCGTAGGACTGACCCCTTGTTTTTCCTTTGTCTCATGCACGCTTAAAAACTATTCGTCCTGCAACGACTGTTTTCACAGCTTCTGCAGTCAGCATATCTTCTGATGTTCCAGCAAACAAATCGCGATCAAAGATTGAAAAGTCAGCAACATAGCCCGGTTTAATAAGTCCCCGTTCATGCTCCTTGCTGATAGCCTGGGCACTGCCAATGGTATACATTTGAACGGCTTCAAAACGTGATAGCTTTTGTTCCGGTAAATACCCATCATGTTCCGCAAACGGTTTTTTCCGTTCAACGGCAGCATAAATAGAGGCCATCGGGTTTATATCCTCTATCGGTGCATCCGTCCCCCCCGCGCACATAATTCCGCGGTCTAAAAGGGTTTTCCAAGGATACGCCAAGGCTAGCCGCTCTTCACCAAGTCGATTGATTACCCATGGGAAATCTGATGGGACAAATGCTGGCTGCACATCCACGACAACCGGTAACTTAGCCATTCTCTCCACTAAATCTTCACGTAGCACGCAGCCATGGATTAGGCGGTCTCGTTTGCCTTTTGGCGCTGGAAACTTTTCTATGACATTCAGAATTTGTTCTGCTCCTGCATCTCCAATCATATGTACAGCAACGGCTTCATCATATTGTCGTGCAAGCTTCACTAGTTCTTCTAATTGTTCATCTGTTTGAATTAGCAGCCCTTTCTGATCCGGCTGATCTTTATATGGCTCCGATAACGCTGCCGTTGAGCCGCCTAATGACCCATCCGTAAAAATTTTCATGGCTCCTGGTTCAATAAAAGGTTCGTCAAATTCCACCTTCGCCTCCATCATTTTTTCAAAAACTGCATTATGGCGCAGCAAGTTGACTCGAAAATGATGCTTTTCACCAATCACCCTTCGATAGGCTGTGAGTGGGTTAATAAATTCTCCAAAATAGTACATTTCCTCTGTATGACCACCGGTTAATCCATAGGATAGCATTGTATCAACAGCCAGGTTAAGCTCCTCTGTTAATGTGTCAATATAGGCTTCCCCGTCTCTTGAAATCACTTCCGTAACCAATTCACTTGCTTTTTCATATAAAAGACCATTTAGTTTTCCTTCAGCATTCCGTCCAATTTCCCCGCCCGCTGGAGACTCACTTTCCTCCGTAATACCTCCAGCTGCAAGTGCGGCAGAATTTCCAAGAACAACATGACGGCAAACTCTTGTTAAGAAAATCGGCTCTTTGCGAATCGCGTCAAGCTCCTCGATCGTGGGAATGCGTAGATCCGCCATGTTATTTTCATTCCAGCCTTCACCAAACAGCCATTGATCAGCAGGGACTGTTTTCGCGGCTGCTTTGACCATTTCTAGCATTTCTTCAGCAGAACCCGCTTTTGATAAATCCAGCCGAACTAACTTTTCACCTAAGGAAATCATATGCAGATGGCTATCCACGAAACCCGGATACATCACGGCCCCTTGCAGATCGATTCGTTCATCTGCTTGTCCGCAAAGTTCAGCAAATGAACCCGTTGCAAGAATACGGTCATCCTCAACAAGAACAGCTTCGACCGTTTCCCCCTCTTGCCCCATTGTGTAAATCGTGCCGCCATACCAAAGTTTTTTCATAAAAACGCCTCCTCGTTCAGATAAACCTTTTTACTATACCTGATATCTTCTCTACTCTATTTCCATTCTATCGTCTTCTACCCAAAAGATGAATACAAAAAACGCCCTGAGTTATACTCGGGCGCACTTATCAAAATCATCATTATAGGTTCACCTCTTCAAAGATGGCTAATATTTCAGCCGCTGACTTTGCAGAAACCAGTCTTTCAATATTTTCCTCTTCTGAGCAGACAATCGCGATATTCGAAAGAATGTCTAAATGCTCGTTATCTTTACCGGCAATGCCAATTAACAGCTTGACGATATTTCCAGCACCAAAGTCCACCCCTTGTGGTACTTGAACAAAGGAAATTCCCGATTCCTTCACAAATGACTTTGAATCCTCCGTACCATGGGGAATCGCTAAAAAGTTCCCCATGAAAGTTGAAGTTAATTGTTCTCTTTCAAGCATTTTTTCGATATAGGCTGCTTCAACATAACCTTTATCCACGAGGATGCTTCCCGTTAAGCGAATCGCTTCCTCCTTCGATCGAACAATAGCATTTAATAGAATATTTTCTTTTGCTAAAATCGATTTCTCCATCATTACACACTCCTTAATTCTTTTAATTTCTCGGTAAAAAATTGATCTAATCTGGCAGAAAGCAATCCAACTATTTTTATATAGTCTCCCGATTGAAAAACAGCTATATTTTCTTCACTTTCAATTAATAGTGAGCTGACAAAACTCAATACTTCTAATGATTGTTCCGAAATATTTCTCGGTGACAGCAGTAATAGCAAGTAGTTCATTTTCATTTCCTGATCGTCCATCCCTATTACCTTTAGTGGTGTTTGGAGGACAGCCATACTGAAGCTTGGCACCATCACATGTGTTGATCGGGTATGGTATAATGCCATTCCTGTCTCAGGAATCCCCACTCCCCCAAGCCTTTCCCTATCGAGGATATTCTGAACAACCGCTTCAACATCCTCTATTTTTTTCCCTTGATAGAGCATTAGACATGCTTCGGTTATGATTTCCTTTATTGAGTTATACCCGCAAATTGGATTTAAAACGAACCCCTTAAGAATAGTGGCTATCGTTCCGGCATAGTCGCGGATATGATTCATTTCCTCCATTAATTCTGACGGATCCTTTTTGCTCACATTCGTATGAATTGATAGAGGAAGTTTTTTTTCCGAACTGTTCACGATTTTATATTTATTGATAAAGGAACGAATCTTCTCAATCTCTTCTTTATTTAAAAAGGGATTAACCATAATATAATCTGCTTCGTAGTCAGCAATCGGGATGGTAGAAAGCACTAATTGATATTCATCTATGTTCATCTTTTTAAATTCCATGACCGATACATGTTGAATGTGCCTCAGCTCAGGAAATTCCTTTTGCAATCTTGTTGCCAGCATCTTAGATGTGCCGATTCCGCTTGAACAGACCACTAGCGTTCTAAAGTTAACAAGCTCTCGCCTGCCCATCATTGCCGCACCAAAATGCAGAACGAGATACCCCGTTTCCTCATCTGGAACAGTAAAATGAGGAAAAACCTTCGCAGTTGCCTGTTTAACAATGGCAAATAAATCTGCATAGTCCCGTTTTATCTTATCTAATAACGGGTTGCTAATTCCCATTTTTTGTTTCATTCGATACATGGCTGGCTTTAAATGCGTAACAAGCCCTTCAAATAAAGAGCGATTTTCCGATAAATCAATCCCTGCTAATTCACTAACATCTTCAATGAGCTTCTTTGTATTCACAGCAACTGCTAAACTCGTTTCTTCATTAATAAATTCATTATTATGTCTCAGCTTTGCACCCTTTAGGTGCATGGTAATGTAGGCAACCTCAGCCTCTGGTATGTTAATAGAAAAAATCAGTTCCAATTGAGCGACAATCTTTTCTGCAAATTGATATTCCTTCGTTACTTTTTGATTTTCCAAGTAAGCCGGATTAATGGTGATTCCTTCACCCTTTTGTATCCGTTCCACGGCAAGCGCCACATGAACGACTAGGGCAATATAGGCACTATCTGCCATTGAAAACGGTAAATCTTGGACAATTGAATTAACTATTTTTTCAACAATCGCGAGTTTTTTCTGTTCAACAAGTCCCATTAGTTTTTTGGAAATAGTATGAATTTGCTCCGTTGACCGTTTTTGAATGTTTTCTCGTGTTAATGAGAGAATTTCAGCTTCATCAATATATTCAGAGATTAAATTGCTAATCGCCCTTCTTTTTGCACCTTCATCCCCTTCGATTTCAACACCGTAGCCTCTTCTTCGAATGAGTGCTAAATTAAAGCTAGTTAATCTCTCTTCCAATTTCGTTAAATCAGCACTTACCGTAGCAATCGTGACATTTAAATCGTTGGCAAGACCGATAATCTTTACAGGTTCATTGTTTTCCAGTAGCTCACATAAAATAATCGTTTGCCGTTCTTCAGGAGTGTATTCCGTATGAGAGAGATTAAACAAATACTGTTCCAGCTCCCGGAGTCTATGATCATCGCCGGTAATTTGGACCCCAACACCTGACTTTTTGTGTAATATCAGGTCATATTCCCCTAGAATATCTGCTACATTTTTTAAATCGCGGTGAATCGTTCTCCCGCTTACACCCATTTGATTTGAAAGGTCTTTCACGGTCATTTCATCCGTATTCTTTAATAATATTTCAAGGATTTGCCTCTCTCTTGCGGAAATATACATATTTCTCACTCCTTAAAGTTGACCGTCCGCCTCCATTGTTGACATGTTTTACCAAGCAAAAGCCTAGCATATAGTGTCTAGGCTTTTCATGAGACTATCCCTTTAAATTATTTACTAATTCATCATACTTAGGACTATTTAAAAAGTTTTCTACTGAAACATGAGTGGCATTCGGAAGCTTTTCTTTCGCACGGTCTGTTAAATCTTTATGTGTTACGACCACATCAGCATCCGCCGGTAAATTGTTAATCGCTGTGTTAATCACCTTGACATCCAGGCCCGCTTTCTGTACTTTATTTCTTAAAATTGATGCACCCATTGCACTTGAACCCATTCCAGCATCACAGGCAAACACAATTTTGTTTACAACTTCCGGAACAAATGTATCCTGTGTGCTTATTAACACGGATGAAATGGAGCTCTTCTTACCTTTCATTTCTTCCATTTTTGCCGCAGCAGAAGTTAAATCTTCATCCACAGCCTTGCTTGTTTTTAGAATCAAGGAAGCTACTCCGAAGGAAACGGCTGTTGCCACGATAACACCAGCCAGTGTGGCAAAATAACCGCCTTTTGGCGTCATTGCCAGCAGCGCGAAGATACTGCCTGGTGATGGTGCCGCGACAAGACCTGCATCGAGAATATTAAATGTGAAGACACCGCTTACACCACCGGCCATCGCTGCGAAGATTAACATTGGTTTCATTAAGATGTATGGGAAGTAAATTTCATGAATACCACCCAGGAAGTGGATAATCACTGCTCCGGGAGCTGTTTGTTTTGCCGTTCCCCTGCCAAACAACCAATAAGCAAGCAGGATCCCTAATCCCGGTCCAGGGTTTGTTTCTAATAAGAATAAAATCGATTTACCAGCTTTTGTTGCTTGTTCGATCCCTAATGGACTTAATATACCATGGTTAATTGCATTATTTAAAAAGAGAACTTTTGCTGGTTCAATAAAGATGTTTGCTAACGGTAACATATTATGATCAACGATAAATTGCACACCTGAAGCTAATGCCTTACTTAATGCTTCTACAACTGGGCCAATGCCTTTATAAGCTATTAAGGTTAAAGCTCCTCCGAGAATTCCGGCAGAGAAGTTATTGACGAGCATTTCAAAACCTGACTTTACTTTTCCTTCAATAAGTTTGTCAAACTTCTTAATGACATAACCGCCAAGCGGTCCCATTAACATAGCCCCTAAGAACATGGGGATATCTGTCCCGACAATCACACCCATGGTTGCAGTGGCACCAACGACCCCGCCGCGAATGTCGTATACCATTCGGCCGCCGGTAAAACCGATTAATAATGGCAATAGAAATGTAATCATTGGGCCGACGAGTGCTGCCAGATCCTTGTTCGGCATCCAGCCAGTTGGAATAAATAATGCTGTGATCAGTCCCCACGCGATAAAGGCGCCAATATTCGGCATCACCATCCCGCTTAAATAACTGCCGAATCTCTGTATCTTTACTTTTACATCTGGCTTATCTTTTGCTGTTGTTGTTGCTGTTTCAATCATCTTTTTTCCCCCTTCAACTTATTTGTTGAACTTTCTATATATAGATTAAAGCGTTTTCATAGTAGGTTCAATCAATACAAAACCTCATTTTGTCACACCAATTGTTGCCAACATTAATAAATGTAAAAAGGGACAGTTCCACACTGCAATATACTCAGCGTGGAACTGTCCCAAAGCAGGAGAGTCCTCAGTAGTTCCTAATGATTTCTTTAGTGATTTCGCTGTTTTCATCCAATCCCGATACTTCTTTAAGGACAGCGGGCAAGTCCTGCTCTTTGATCATTGCTTGGAGTCTTACTGCTTCCGGATCATCCTGATAATCGAAATGCAATGCTGAAGCAATTGCCTTTGCAAGATTTGTATACGAAAGCCCCGCCTTCGCTGATTCCGTTGCCGGACGAACAAGACGATCATTTGCTCCAAGTTTTCTAAGTGGCCCGCGGCCAACCCTTGTCACCGCATCATTTAAATGGGCATTTTTAAACCGTCCAATAATCTTTTCGATATATTGATTATGTTCTTCAGGATTTAGACCATATTGTTTTATTAAATAGGCACCAGTCTCGCCCAGTGTTGCTCGAACTTGATTCTGAATCGTTTCATCCGCAAGCGCTTGGTCAATCGTTTCTTTTTTCGCAAGATAACCAAGATAAGCAATGGTAGCATGGCCTGTATTCACGGTAAAAAGCTTTCTCTCAATATATGGGGCAAGGTCTTCAACAATCTTCATTCCTTCTACAGGCGGAATGCTTTCACTTGTTTCCACGACCCACTCATGATAGGTTTCAACCAGCACATCGAGTGTGCCATGATTGTTTTGAATCGGCACAATTCGGTCAACAGCAGAATTAAAGAAATAAACTTTTCCTGCTAACTTCTCCTTTGTTTCTTCATCAAGATGCTCGAATATATAGCCTTTTAATAGGTCTGTCGCTGAAATTTGATTTTCACATGCAATCACATACAACTTTTCATCAGTATTTCTCACTCTTTCAATGATTCCCTTTGCCATTAACGGGGCAATATGGGGCAGAATATTAGGCCCAATCGCTGTCGTAAGGTACGTCGCCTCGCCTATTGCTTCGATTACCTCCTGCTCCTGTGACTGATTATTCAACCCGGAAACATTTTCAATCATCATGCTTTCTTGCTGATCCGTTGCTAATTTTACTTGATATCGCTTTTCCTCATTTAATTGGTTTATCACTTGTTCGGCGATATCAACAAAGGTGACATGATAGCCGGATTGTGAAAAAAGTGCGCCAATAAATCCTCTGCCAATATTCCCTGCGCCAAAATGGACTGCTAGTTTCATTTTTATCATTCCTTTATTATATTTGTGTAAAGATAGTCCAAAAAGATGGATTCTAATCTTGTCCGAATCATCGCTTCATTCGCTGATGAAAACGTCAGGATTGCTTCATGATTTTCAATTAAACTCGTGCTTATCAAACTTACTATTTCCTGCTCTCTTACTGCCAATTCTTCAGGAGCCAGCATGAGCAGCAAATTTTTCATCTTCATATCTTTGCCATCCATTCCCTTTACCACTAAAGAATGCTCCAAATGCGTAATCTGAAAAATAAGTTCATGAACATGTGGAGCCCTGCAGTGAAACAGAGCCATTCCGGTACCGGGTATTCCGAGGCCGCCTTTTCGTTCTCGCTCTTTTATTGAAGCCAAAACGGCTTTACGGTTTGCCATCAAATGATCCTTTTCCGCTTTACGGACCATTTCCGCGATAATTTGATCATGGTCGTTTCTAAGCGGCACCCGATACACTCGGAAGTTCTTCAAAACAGCCTCAATACTGTGCTGGACAACCTTTAGCTCTTCTAAAACTTCAGTAATGCCTGTTTTGGTCACTGAACCAGCTTTCGAGATCTCTTTAGATAAAGATGCCAGGTACCGCTTATTCTCCGTTAGGGTTTCAATATTATCGCGCAAAAATTGCCGAATCGCCGCTATATTTTCCTCTGTTAAGAGTGGAGAAACCAACATATAATCTACGTCCAAAAATGGAAGGTTTACCGTTGAAATGATCATATCAAAATCTTTTATTTGATCTTTTCGCTGAATCTCCTTGATAGATTTTATCTCTATGTGATCAATCCCGGGAATCTCCTTTTTAATTCTGCTTGCGAGCATTTTAGAGGTTCCTATCCCGGTCGGACAAATCACCAATGCATGGATAGGTAATTTTTCTTCCCTTAGAACAAGTGCCGATCCGAAATGGAGGACAATAAAGGCAATTTCATCATCAGGAAAAGAATCAATTTCGTACAAATGCTTCTCCACACTATTTTTTACTGCCAAAAACAAAAACGGATACTTTCGCATGATTTCCTCTTTTAAAGGGTTAAACGAGCCCATTTGCTGTTTAATCCGATAGAGAGACGGTTCCAAGTGGGCCAGCAGCCCCTGGTACAAAGAAAAGTCATTTGTTAAATCAATATGTAATTGGGATGAGACATCTTGGATGAGGCTTCTGACCAATTTACTAAGAGGAATACTGTCATAGGGAACCTCATTTGCCTCTTGAAGTTTAGACCCCTTAAGGATTACTGCTAAATAAATGACATCCTCTTTCGTGAATGTTACCGGGAATAATGCTTCAAGTTTACTACAAATATCAACAATCAGATGAGATTCATTCGTCAGTTCATTAGAAGGTTCTATCTCCCCATGTAACAGAGGAAAGTCTTCCGTCCTCTGCATAGTGATGCAGATATGAAGAATGAGTCCGATATACCCACTATCGGCAAGACGCTGCTTCGAACGAGTAAAAGTCGTATTGACTAAACGATCGACGGCAAGAAGATAGTCTGGAAGAAAGTAATGTAAGATGATTTCTTGATTCGAATTTCCATTTTCCAATAAAAACAAACTTTCGATTAGTTCGTCATGAAAATACAGCAGGATAAAATTCGCCAGGGCTTTTCGCTTGGATGACTCAGAGCCAAGAATATCAACCCCTACACCCCGTTTTCGTATGATTTCCAGATGAAAATGGCCAAGCCATTCAGCCAGTTCATCCAAATAAGTCCCCAATGTTGTCATACTAACACCGATATCAGCAGATAATGCTTGAAGCTTAAAAGACTCCTCTTGGAACAATGCGATTAGCAGCTGCAGTTTTTTTACTTTCGGCGTTTGGTCAATAGGGTTGCTCCCCATTAAGTATTGGATAAGCCGGAAAATCTGTTCGTTCTTTCCCTCAATTGCTAATCCCTTCTCCATTTTACGCACTAATTGCAAATCGAAGGACTCAAGAATTTTCTCTACTGCTTTTAAATCCCGCTGGACAGTACGCCCACTCACATCCAAGTAGGCTGCAAGCGATGCCGCCGTATGTTTACCCGATGTTTTGACGATTAACTCAATGATTGCTTTTTCCCTTGAGGTAATATACACGCAATCAACTCGATTCTATTGAAAATACACCAATAGAAAAGCGGCATAGGCAGCTTTTCTATTCGGTCCATTCATTATTTATCATTTAAGATATCCATGATTTCTTTTGCCGTTTTGGCTTCGACCAATTTTTCGATATTGGCCATATCTGAGCATGTAACCGCAATTCCAGACAGGATTTCTAGATGTGTCCCATCTTTACCGGCAATCCCAAAAATCAATCGTACCTTCTGTCCATCAAAGTCTACCCCATTTGGAACCTGTAAAACGGTAAATCCAGAATTCAGGACATCCTTTTTCGCTTCTTCGGTACCATGCGGGATCGCGACATCATTTCCCATATAGGTGGATGTCATTTCATCACGGGCAATCATGGCATCAATATAGCTTTCCTTTACATATCCGGCCTTGACAAGCGCACGGCCGGCGAAACGAATCGCTTCTTCTTTCGAAGTAAATTCTTGATTTAAGAAGATATATTCTTCACGAAGCAAGGCATCATCTGGTTGCTGATCACCGCTTGGAACGGCTGCTTCTGCATCTTCAACGATTTCTTGAAGTCCCGCTGTTTCAGGATTTTTCAACCGATTCATTAACTTATCATATTCTGGACTTGATAAGAAATTATCAACGGAAATATGATAGGCATTCGGTACTTGCTTCTGTGCTCTCGGTGTTAATTCTTCCTGCGTAATAACGATTTGGGCGTCAGAAGGCAGGTTACTAATGGCTGTATTGGTAACAGAAATATGCATTCCCGCTTCCTTTACCTTTTTCCGAAGCAGTGATGCCCCCATTGCACTTGAGCCCATTCCGGCATCACAAGCAAAGATAATTCTGCTAACATGTTCCGGAAATTCCCCGTTATTAGCAGCCAAGACATTTGCAACAGAGCTTTTCTTGCCTTTCATTTCTTGCATCTTTCTTGCAGCCTCTTCAATATCTTCCTCTTGCTGTTTCCCTGTTTTTAAAATTAGTGACGAAAGAACAAAGGAAACAACTCCAGCAACAAGGACTCCAGCGATGTTCGCTAAATAAGTACTAGCCTGCGGCGGGGTAACGGCCATAATGGCAAGAATACTGCCCGGTGATGCCGGAGCCGATAAGCCTCCGCCTAAAAGCATCAAGGTGAAAACACCGCTAATTCCACCCACAATAACGGCAAAAAACAACATTGGACGCATTAAAATATATGGGAAGTAAATTTCATGAATCCCGCCAAAAAACTGAATAATCGCAGCCCCTGGTGCAGACCTTTTCGCATTTCCTTTTCCAAAAATACAATAGGCTAAGAGAACACCGATACCAGGTCCTGGGTTTGCTTCAAGAAGAAATAAAATGGATTCCCCTGTATCCTTCGCTTGCTCTAACCCAATTGGTGAAAGCACACCATGGTTAATAGCGTTATTTAAGAATAATACTTTTGCAGGTTCAATTAAAATACTTGTCAATGGCAAGAGTCCTGTAGCCAATAACCAGTCAACCCCCGTAACTAGCCAGCCTGTAAACACGGTAACGGCAGGGCCAATTCCTATGAAGGCTAAAATAGCGAGAAAACCGCCAAGAATTCCTGCTGAGAAGTTGTTTACAAGCATTTCAAAACCAGCTTTAACTTTTCCTTCAATTAGCTGATCGAATTTTTTAATCACATAACCGCCAAGCGGTCCCATGATCATTGCACCGAGAAACATCGGAATCTCTGCTCCAACAATGACACCCATTGTCACAATCGCCCCGACAACGCCCCCGCGCTGATCGTGTACAAGCTTACCCCCGGTATAACCGATTAATAACGGAAGCAGGTATGTAACCATTGGTCCAACCAGTTTGGCAAGGCTTTCATTTGGGAAGAAACCTGTAGGAATGAATAATGCAGTAATTAATCCCCATGCTATGAAAGCGGAAATATTCGGCATAACCATCGAACTTAGGAAGTTACCGAATTTCTGAACCGCTACTTTTATATTAGATTGAGCCATATGCTCTCATCCCTTCATTATAAGAATACCTAATTAATGTTAAGGCACAAATCTGCTATATTCAATAAAGAGGTAATCTAACTTTGTCACAACAAAGATGACAAAGTTATTGTTGCTCAAACAATAAAGGGATATGCCCATTTTTAAATAGGGATCGACTGGAGCTTTTATAGCAATAACCTGTCCGAAAAACCATTTATGTTTTTCTTTTGTTGACGGTTTGTCCAGCTGGCAATGCGTTAAGCTTCACCCGAAAATTTATTATGCTAAGACAGTAAAGCCGGTATCCTAAGGGTACCCTGCCTTTTATTGCAATCAATTCATATTTGGTATAGTCTAGTGTGTATACTTTTTGTAAAACTTTACGGAGGAGGCAAATTATGCCTGGAGATAAGAGTTCAAATCCTGAAGTTAAAGATTTTGAAGTGGAGAAAGTGTTTGAAGAACATGTTCATCATGAGAGGCATGAATTTACATTTAAAGTTGATGGCGGTGAATTTAAGGGCCACTTTCATGGTGATGAAATCCACTGGTTTCACCCACACCCGAAACAAATGATGGGTGAAAGCAAATTGACAGCCATTGAATCTATCATACATGATTTAATGGCCCAGCATGGGATTTCCAGTCCAATCAAAGAATTTGAAGTAACACAGGTTTTTGAGGACACAGCACACGAACGCAAGCAATTTACAGTGAAAGTTCAGGGAGAGGAATTCAAAGGGTTTGTCCATGAAGGAGAAATTCAATGGTTCCATCCGCAGCCAACTCAAAAGCTTGAGGAGGAACATGTTCAAGCTATCGAATCAGAAATCCAAGAAAAAGTGGCGGACCATGTAAAGGATTCTAAAAGCGATAAATAAAAAAAATTAATAAAAACGACAAGAAGGTCCTTAGAACAGTGACCTTCTTGTCTATTACATTTCACCAAAATTCTTAGCAGCTTTGTTAATTAAATCCCATTATTTCAAGGCTTGCTAAGTTTTCAATTAAACGTTTGGTTAACTTTTAAAAAACTAATCAAATGTTTGATTGAAATCGGCCTATGGGCATATAAATAAAGGTTTTATCTTTGAAACCAATTAAATTCCTGTCGAAAATGGAACTTCGGTTTTTTCTTTCTCCGCAAACCATGACGAAAAACAGATCTTTTCGGCTCATTATACATATTTCGACAAGCATCCCCAAATTTCCGTATTAACTAAACGTTTGATTAAAATACTCCTAATCTCTTCTGCCGTTTGGCCTTTTCCCGGGAAATAGATAAAAACAATGTCGATAATTGCTCGACTATTTTTGCAAAACTTCATTTAAACTCATTATGTTATTCAGTCTGTAAATTACAATGTTCTTTTAAAAAAATCCATTTTGAAGGAAGGCTACTTCAAAATGGATTCATCCTTAATTAGGGTTGGTATCTTCGTTCTATTGCTAAGTTTTTCACTTTAGACCTGAAGAGATTTTGCTTGCATCTGATACATTTGGTTATAAATACCACCTTTTGCAAGCAACTCATCGTGAGTCCCTTGTTCTTTAATTACCCCACGCTCTAATACTAGAATACGATCGGCATTTCTAATCGTCGAAAGACGGTGGGCAATAATAAATGTTGTTCGTCCCTTCTTCAGGACATCCATTGCATGCTGGATGATTTCTTCTGTCTCTGTATCAATATTTGATGTTGCTTCATCCAAGATCAAAATCGCAGGATCGAAAGCAAGCGCCCGGGCAAATGAGATAAGCTGGCGCTGGCCTGAAGAAAGTGTACTGCCTTTTTCAATAACAGGTTCATCAATCCCCTTTTCAAGATTCTTGATAACACGTTCCGCTCCAACTGCATCCAATGCTTCTTCTACTTTTTCCCTTGAAATCTTTGGATCATTTAAACTTACATTCGACGCGATGGTTCCTGTGAATAAATAGGGATCTTGTAAAACAATCCCCATATGTTGGCGCATCGTCTGTCTTGGCACATGGGTTACGTCTACCCCATCAATAAAAATCTTCCCCTTCGATGGATCGTAGAAACGGAACAATAAGTTCATAATCGAACTCTTTCCGGAACCCGTATGGCCAACAAGTGCCACTGTTTCGCCGCGATTCGCTTCAAAAGATAGGTTTTTCAAAACATATTCATTTTCTTTATATGCAAATGATACATCATCAAAAACGACATGCCCTTCATATCTTGGCATCACTTCCTGCGATACTTCTTCCCCCGTTCGGTCCAGCACTTCAAATACTCGGTTTCCGGCAACGAGTGAGCGTTCAAGCTGTGAAAACTGATTCACGACATTCGTAATCGGATTAAATAATTTCGTTAAATAATCCACAAATGCATATAGAGTACCTGCAGACACAACCTCTGCTGTCGTGATTGATTTTGTTCCAAAATAGATAATAAAAATCGTAAACATAATGAGACGTAACGAACTCACTAGGTTAAATGAGGTTGCCGAATCCAAAAATAATAATTTTCGCCCATATGCATAATGCTTCTCATTCATTTCATCAAATTCCTTCGTCATCTGCTTTTCGCGGCGAAAGGCTTGGATGATGGTCATCCCTTGTATGGATTCATTAATCATCGCATTAATATCGGCAATTTTTGTACGGATCACTTCATTATACTGTGACGCATATTTCCGATATAAAATCATCCAAAGATAGATAATCGGAATCATGAGCAACGCAATCAGTGCCATTTTCCAATTCAAAATAAACAGAGCAACATATACACCAGCGATAGAAATGAAGCTTGTGGCAAAATTAGAAAGTACTTGCACATATAAATTTCTTACAGCTTCTGTATCGTTTGTGACACGTGCAACAATCTTTCCCGCTGGCAGTTGATCAAAATACTGAATCGGCAATGTTTGAATATGACCAAATACGTCCTGACGTAATTTCTGGACCACCCGGTTTGCACCCATTTGTAAATAAATATACATAAAATAGCGTAATATCGCTGTGGCAATTGCTAAAATAAAATATAAACAAAGCAGCCAGGCAATCGGCTCAATTTCAATTTGCCCAATGACCATATGTTCATCGATAATATATTTTGCGATGAATGGGCCGGCAAGCTCTGTAAAGACCGCGGCTGTTAAGAAGGCTAGCCCAAGGAAAATAGTTCTCTTATAAAACATTGCATATTTCGTTAATCGTTTACTAGTACTCATGCTCCGCCTCCTTCCAGCTGCTGACGGTCAAATTGTTCTTTATACCAGCCATTTTGCTTGAGAAGCTCCTCATGTGTCCCTTGCTCGGTAATTAGTCCCTCATCCAGCACGATAATTTGATCGGCGTGCTGTACACCGGATAATCGGTGGGTGGTAATAATGGTAGTCTTACCACTTCGTTCACCCTGAATGTTTTGAAGGATACGGGCCTCCGTTTTCGCATCGACTGCTGATAGTGAGTCATCAAGGATTAATATTTCCGGATCTTTAATCAGCGCACGGGCAATCGATACACGCTGCTTTTGTCCCCCGGATAAAGAAACCCCTTTTTCACCGACAAGTGTGTCAAGTCCCATCGGTAGGTTTTCTAAATCCTTTTTAAAGTAGGCAAGGCGAATGGCTTTTTGTAATTCTGCCTCCGTAGCATCTTCTTTACCAAACAATATATTTTCTCGAATCGTCCGTGAAAACAACACATGATCCTGTGGTACATAGCCGATCCAATCAAGAATCTGCTCCTTCGTTTGTGAGACGATATCGATTCCGCTAATCATTAATTGACCCTCATCAAGGGGATATTCACGCAGTAACTGTCTTAAAAATGTTGTTTTTCCCGCACCTGTTTTGCCTACAATCCCGAGTGTCTCTCCCTTTTTTAATGACAAGGAGATCTGCTGTAAATTTTTCACCTGGCTCGTTGGGTATTGAAACATCAAGTCATCGATCCCAATAGTGCTCGGTGTCGCTATGGCAACAGGATCTTTCGTGTTTTGGACGTCTGCTTCGTAATCAAGTGTTTCTTGCACACGATCAAGGGACGCATTTCCTTGCTGCATGACATTGATTAATTCGCCAATAGCAAAAATAGGCCATACGGCAAGCCCTAAATAGACATTAAATGTCACCAGCTGACCGACCGTCATCGCCTCATTTGAGACGAGAAAGGCACCATAACCAAGTGCAACAACAAAGCTAATGCCTGTGCCAACCTTTGTAATCGGTCCAAATAAAGCATTTATTTTCGCGGTATCCATATTTTTCTGGTACACTTCTTCACTCATGTCGGCAAAGGTCATTTCATCTTTTTTCTCCTGTACGTAGGCACGAATGACACGCACACCGGCGATCGATTCTAGAACACTATCATTCAATTCTCCAAATGAGTCCTGTGCTTTCATATATCGTTCATGTACAAGCTTACCTAAATACTGAATGAGCACGGCCATAATTGGTACTGGCAGCATCGCAAAGAACGTTAACTTCCATGAAATCATAAGCCCCATCGCCAAAATGATGGTACCCAAATATAAAGTGGAATCAATTAATGTCATGATTCCGAATCCAGCTGTTAACGACACAGCATTTAAATCATTTGTTGCACGTGCCATTAAGTCACCTGTACGATTTTTTTCGTAAAATGTCGGCGTCATTTTTAAAAATTGAAGCATTAATTTCCGCCGCATTAATTTTTCAAGATTAAGAGCCCCTTCAAATAAACGATACTGCCAAAAGAAATTCAAAAAATACCCAAAGACGATAATCGCCACGAATATCAGTACATATTGCCCCAATACAGCCCTAGTCATTTCACTTGCTGTTAAAATATCAATAAGGGAGCCAAGTAAATACGGTGGAATCACTTCCAACAACGTGGCAATCATTAATAAGATAATAGCAATGGAATATTGCTTCCAATGCTGTTTAAAAAACCAGCCCAATTTCCCTAATACATCAAACATTTATCCACCCCTGCTTTCTTGCTCAATCCTTGAACAATAGCTACCCGCAATCTAGCAACATACTATTACGAATCAATCTTCTTTGTTTCAACCCCATCTTCATCTACTCCTTTTTATTCAACTACACCAACAAATCCTTATCAGCCAAAAAAGATGCATACCCAAAAAGAGCATGCATCTTTAGGAAAAGTATAATAGTCCTCGACATACCTTTCATTAGTTAAGAATTTACCATTTTTTCAGGTAACAGGTATGGACAATATGCAGTTAGTAAATTTGTCATACGTAGTTGATCGCGCATTGTCCATTCCTCCTCTGTAAAAAATTGTTTAGTGTTCTTGAAGATTATCATTTTTATCGGATAATTGTCAACAGTCGGACAAGTAATAATTTAACATTTTTAATTTCACGTCAAGCTACTGTCAGTAATGAATTTCCGATTTCTTCTTCGCCTTATCCAAAAAAACCGAAGGCATACCGGATAAATACCGGAAAAAACCTTCGGATTTGGAACATTATTTTTTAGGGACACAAGGTTATTTAGCTGTCTTAATGTCGGTATCTCCCTCTCACTCTCCTCAAACCCTTGCGGTTCTAAGACCAACCCCTCTTATCTCGCCTTTTTCTTCATTCCATTATGTTATAAAGTTCTTCCCCAAAACCCCCATTTCCGCCCTCATTTTTTCGTTCTGGCTTGTATCGAATATTCAGACAATGTTAAAGAGTTGGTACCGATAATGGAGGAAAGAAACAGGAGAAAAGATTGAAAAATGATTGGAAAAACCCACGAAAAAGAACTGAAACCCTACGGGTTTATACAGTGTGGAAAACAACAGAATAGACATAAGGGAAATTCAGAAAAGATGTTTGTAACCCTTATTGAATAAGGGATTGAAGGGGTATTGAACAAAAGAAAAAGGACTGGATCATATTGAATCCAGCCCCGAATTTTGATTGATTTTTGTTTGAAAAAACCGTTTGAATAACGATTGAATACATATTTGTTGATAGCTGCTCTTCCCGCTTCCTTTGCCGTTTGGATACCAACTATTTAGCATTGGGTACCGACTTTTTAGCGTGGAAACCAACTTTTTAGCAGGGAGATATAATAGATAAAAGAATAATGATTTAAGAAGTTAAATGGAAAGTAAGAACTTTTTACTTCCTGACATATTTTTTGGCAAAATTTATACCGAACTGGTTAGCCTCTTTCTCCAATTCATCTTCATCGTAAATATTATCACTGGTATCCATATTTTCACCTCGGTTATGTTGTAAAGCATGACAATACTCATGTGCTACAACATCTGCTATAACAGATTCAAAAAGTTTTTGTTCTGGGATAGCTCTTTCAGTGAAGGACGGGAGTTCTTTTAACACACGGTATAAAATAGAACCAGCAAATATGTAGATGGTTTTATTTTTTGAGCGATAATATGCCTCAATGACTCTTAGCTCATCCTCATTTTCCCCTGTTTTCACCTTACCTTTTTTTACACCCTTAACATATGAAAAACTTACTTTTAACTTATGCTCCTTTTTTAATTTTACTATTACATCTTTTACAATATCCTTCCAATTTCCAGGGTAGTTTGGATTCCAAGGATGTTCCCCTTCAGGAGCATTCTCTACTTCTCCTATTAAATTGAGCCTTTTATTCTCATCGTCTATCACCTTATAACCACCACCATTGATTTTATTAACTAATTATATAAGCAAAAAATAATCAAAGCGAAATTAAATGCCTCTAAGCTAAGAAAATATAACTTCACCTTTTTTTAGGTAACTGTACTTTATTTTAAGAAAAGTTTTTTTGCCATGGAACTTTACTACATGAACCTAATCTTTACTCTTTATAGAGATGGGAAAAGTATAGAATGATATACTATATCTAAGATTATCTAAATTATTAAATATATTAAAGTCCGGTAAATACAGGATATTTTATAATAGGAGGATTATCATGAGCAAACCTTACAATCCCACTGCCGGAAGCGGTGATCCTTATTGGTATGAATGGTCTATCGGCTTATTATACATACTCGATATGATTAATCCAGACAATAACATACAATCTGTTACCCTTCAATCAAATAAAGCCCAAGGTCTGGATGATGTTGTTGTAAAATATAAGGACAACACAACTAAATGTGTACAAATAAAACATTCTCGTACAGGTAACACTATTACCTTCGGAGATATGGTGTCCTCTAGTGAGAATAAGAAGTCCCTCCTAAAAACCCTTTCTATCGCATGGAAAGAGGCAAAAGAGGAATTTGGAAATTCCCTACCTATTTTATATACAAACCGAAAGTCTAGTATAAGATCAACAACTGTGAAGTTAAATGAGGAAAAAGAATATCTAAGACCTCCACTTATTCAATTTTGGAATACTATTAAAGGAGAAGCAGAATCAAAAGATTCGATTGACGAAATCAAGATATGTGATAAATGGAATGAAGCATGGAAAATCTGGTTACAAGAATTAGCTGAGTTAAACGTTCAGGAGAAACTAGAATTTTTAAAAGCCCTTACAATTGAAACAGACCAATCAGATCTTGAAGAAGTTGAAAGAGAAATAATAAGTAAGATTGCTCTAACCTTTTCTATAAATGAAAACAAAGCAATCCCTATTAAAAATGCTTTAGACTCTGCTTTACGTAAATGGGCAACTACCCTTCGTGGAAAAACAGAGGAAATTAATAGAGAAGAAGTTTTTCAAACCCTAAGTTTTTCTTCCCGAGAGGTGGTGGGAGAGCATAACCTAAAACCACCTTATCCCTTTTTCAAAAGTAGACAAGAATTCTTAGAGAACTTGGAAACCTATTTAATAGAAGGTGAAAAACAGATTGTTTTTTTATCCGGGAACCCCGGGGAAGGAAAAACAAGCATTGTCAGCTCACTAGCTAATAGGAGGAACAGTTTAATAGACCTTCGATTCCATGCTTATAAACCAATTACTCCTGAATCTCCAATTTTACCTGCTGATGCGGGTAAAACAACAACTGCTCGAGCATTATGGGGAGATTTACTCTCTCAATTACGAACTATTTTTAAAGGGCGTCTATCTGAATTTGAAGTACCCATCTTTAATGATTTAATGACAACTGAAGAATTAAGGAGTAATGTTATACGTTTATCTCAAATTAATGGGAAATTAAAAGGTAGACCAACCGTTATCGCTATAGATGGGATTGATCATGCAGCAAGAGCTGGAATAGATAACGAAACATTTTTAAGTACCTTGCTTCCTCCAGAAGAAGTACCTAAAGAGCTACGGTTTCTCATTGTTGGACAACCACCTGAAGGATATTCAAAGTATCCTATTTGGCTTAAAGACAATAGAGATGATATCTCCGTTTGGAAGATAGAGGGAATAAAAAAAGAAGATATTTTTAATCTACTAAAGAACTCTATTAATTTGAATGAGGAACATTTACTCCCTGCTACTAATTTAGTCTCTAGTATTGTGGATGGGAATACTCTTTCAACAATCTTTGCTGTGCACGAAGCTAAAGAGCTTAGAAATGTCGAGGAACTTCAAAAGGTGCTTACCGAAAGGAAGTTACATAATGGAATTTCTAGTTACTATCAGTCAATTTGGAATTCCGCTATATCCCAAATAAACAATCTTCCACCATTTTTAGATACACGTATTGCTGGTTGCCTTTCTATAACCAGTGAGCGATTAAACGGATCCGACCTGTCCGAAATCTTTAAAGAATACGGCTATCCTAAAACCGTGTGGGGAGACTTTTTAAGAAAATTACGACCACTCATTATTGAAGAACACGATGGATTTAGGGTTGCACATAACGATGTTCGAGTTCATCTAATGAGGGAAATTAACACTGAACCAACACAGTTGAGAGAAGTTGCAAGTAATATGGCGGATTATTACTGGACTGATAAAAACAAAGCCCTTGTCCGACATAGTAGTTTATTTGATTTACTGAAATTAAGTAATAGAGAAAGCGAACAAATAAAATTGTATACTCCTGAATACGTTATGGAAGGAGTTGCACTAAGAAGACCTTTAAAGGAATTACAAAGTCAATGTAAAAGCGTCATTATAAATCTGCCGAAATTAGCAGATTGGGAAAGCCTTCATACTTTTTCTCTAGCATGTACAACCCTAAACCAATTCCAAAAAGTCTCGGAGTGGTCAGGGGAAAATCTTGAATATATTGAGGAACTTCCTCCACTTTTATCAACTGAAGGTAGTGTATTAAACATAAATGATTGGGATTTAGATAAGGTTTATGCAGTTGTTCAGGACGCTAAAAGGTTAATTTCTGAAAATGAGCTATCCAGAGCAAAGGGGTTAATGAGTCGATGGTTTTCTGATATAACCCCATTTGACCTTATTTCAATAATTGGAGAAGAGAACCTCATTCGTGGTGTAAATAAATCACTAAGCGATAAGGCAAATAACTTTTTCGAAGATTTTGGCATAGTATGCCAACACACTGGTCTATTGTTTGACAATAACTCTCAAGAGGAGAAATCTAACAAACTGGTTAATAACTGTTTTTCATCGTTTTATGGTAGTTACATTACCGAAGCTGTAAATGTAGGTGGAACACTCCGGTTTATAAGATCTTTAAAAAAGGCTCAGACTTTATACTATTCTGATCTTGAAAGTTGGTTAATAAAGTTAGCCAAAAATAGAAGATGGCTAGAGGTTTCTTTATTATTGCATAAAATTAAAGAAACAGATAGCTTACCAGTTTCCTTTAAAGTCACCGCTGGTTTTTGCTCTATATTTGCTGGCTATAAAGACCTTAATGAAAAATGGAGTAATTCAATCATTGAATCTGGATTTGAATTTTTAACAAACTATGATGAAAACAATTATGAAAAACGCCCCGTTTTATACGCAATGGTTAGTTTTATTCTTGGTTGGGGAAAAGCAGAAAGAGAAACAGGAGGCATTTCTCAAGATGGAGTAAATCATTATTTTAGAAATAGTAATCATGAAAAAGGGAGAGAACATTTGCTTGTTCTCCTTAATGCGTCAGCCATGATAGGAAAGTGGATGAGATTCTTATTTAAAAAGAACAATTCTGATTATACCAATGTTTTTTCTATCAAATATGTTATTCAAGTTTTAAACGCTCTTTTAAAACATCGTCACCCTAATGAACAACTGTCTTTCAATCATTTTAATTTAACAAGCTCATTAATAGAATTAATTATTGAATGTTGTAAACAAGCTGGAGACGTATACGAGAGATCTTGTTACAGCTTTATAAAAGAATACTGTAGCGAGAAATTCCCTGTCAATTTCATGCTTAAATTAGGGTGGAAATATCTTGAACAGCACGGCGACCGGGAATTGTTAGAAAAATGGTTTGATCACTGGGTTGGACCTAATGGTATGGCTTGGCATGAGGATGTTTCATTCCGATTAGAAATCGTAAATGAACTTACAGTTTTAGCAAATAACTCAGGTATGTCTACGTTAGTTGAACAAGCTCTTTTACTCAGAGATTGGGGGCTAATTAGCTATACTGGGCATAAAGAATATATTTTCAATGAACTACTTCCCTGGTTTAATGAACTTTCTAAAGCTAAACCTAACAGTTGGGAAGTTGAAGGTAAAAAACTCCTTGAAATATCTCAAGAGGCTTCAAAAGTCGGTGATAACCGCATGGAGTCAAGTTTATTAAATGAAGTAGCAATTGCTATTGCTGTTTCAGGCCCTTGTGATATGTGGCGTTTTTACAATGCAGAAAACTTAACCGACAACATATTAAACCATCCACATATCCTTATGGATGGAATTATTGGTATGCTAGAGGTTTATAATGTGACTGAAAAAGAGGCCATGATTCTTTGGTCATTAGGAATCGGGACATTAAACTGGCAGAACGAGATAGATAGAATATACCTCGATGATTTAAAAGAGGCTTTGATTCTTGCATCACAACGCTCGGGAATTCATGATATATCAAACGGGTTGGAAGGACTCGGAAAATCCGAATTTTACTCGTATGGTAGTAGGGTAAAATATAGAGTACCAGCTAGATGGTTTTTTACAAATAGTGTCGATAGTAGTACAGAATGGCTAGAACTTAAAGAAACCTTGGAGACAGAAGACCTTGGATCAGCCATAACGTTTTTACAGGATTATAAAAACAATGCTACTAACAGAGAGCAATATGTATGGAAAGGTTATGCTTGTATTTGTAATAGGCTTGAAAAGGAAAAGCCCTTGGATTTCCTATTACACCTGAATCAATTAAAAGCTATTATTACTAACAGTCAAATAGGCTGGTCCACAGATGACACTTTATTAGGCTTTAATACTATTGCACCAATGCTTCAAGAAAGTGAAAAATGGTCAGTTATCCATGGTATTCTAAATAATATTGATTTTAATAATAGTTATTGGATTACACCGCTTTCTGAAATTTTAAATGGATTTTGTTTTTATCAATCGAAACTAGGTGGTACAGATACCCTCCAGCACAGATTTAACAGAATTCTTGAAACACATTTACTTTGGATAAATGGTAATGGGTTTCTTCCAAAAGCTGATTCTATCATTTTGCCAGATGCAGTGGATGAATACCCACTATCGTGGAAAGAGTTTGCACTTAAATACTTCTTGGAAATTCTCCAGTCAAATAATTCATCTCGAATTGAATTAGCTTTAAGAGGTATTTGGGCACTTATTCAAACTTCTCCTGACGGAACTAAAGAATGCTTGGATAAAATCCAAGAGGCGGATAACCGAATTAAAGAATGGATGCTTATAATTGCGGAACGAGTCGCAACATCTATACCTGAAAACTTTAATTATTTTTCAGAGTTTGTAAAACGTTGTTATGAAAGTGATGCACTTAATTTGAAATTCCAAGCACTTGCTGTTTATTATGCTTTAAACAGATCCACAGGGGATAATATACCAGAGTTACAGTTTAGTGAACACTCAAGCAACTCTTTATTAAAGCAACTAGACGAAAATGGTCCAAGATTAATGCAAATTCCGAGCATTAAACAAGGAGCATTCTATTCAATTAATGGTAAAGATTTTGTTAGGAGTTCACTAGCTTTTATAGAAGAAGCAACAAAAGACGATGTGTTGGATATTGAAAAAAAATTAGTTAATTACTTAAAAGTATCTCCCGAAATTGATAGTAACTTTAAGAAAGTAAAAATGAACAGCGGAGAAGTTCAACTTGTTCATGTTCCTGAAAAATACAAACTTATGGATGTACTTTACCATGAAGTTTCACTTGGTAGATGGTATGGTATACCACCTTTACGATTTGCTCAAGCCATAACACCAGGAGATGATCCGTTCATTCTCTTGGATACACCTACCCCAGCAGATGATATAGAAGTGTGGCCTATTGATGAGAAATTAGATAAATTAATTGAGGGAGATAAAGAGCACCTCAAAAATTGTTTTTTAGAAAATATTAATGCTGGAATTAGCGAAGACGAGATAGTAATTGGTGCAGTCCTATTCACTTACAGCTACAGCAATGATGTCATATTCCACTTTGATCTTACTTTATTTGAAGAAGATATAATAAAAGGAAGGAATGGTGGAAGTAGAGTTTTTAATGGCCGCTCATTTGGATTTTATGAAGATTTACGCTTTGATCCATATAGGGAGCATAACAATACGTTAGCTCAAATGACTTATCAAACCGGCGGCATCTCTTACTTTAGTAACCAAACATTTTCAGTATATCCCAGCCTACTCTGGTCAGATTTATTTGCATGGGAACCATCAAAAAACAATCCAAAAGTATGGTTACATCAGGATAAAGTAGTAGTAAGACATGATTATATTCATGGGCCATATAGAGAATTGTATCACGGAAGATTAGATAGGCAACCCATTCTGCAAAGGTGGGTTTGCAACAAAACTATTTTCGAACAGACATTGAAAGAACAAAATATAGTAAATCAACCCTTTTCAAGTATTAAAATAAATGAACAGTAATTAAAAGGGAAGGATAAATGTAAGCATCAAGTAGTCCCCGTCTCTTTAATAGGCGGGGATTTATTTATCTAACCGCTTCAAAAAAGACGCAATCCCCAAAAATCATGTACGTACAAATTTGATTTTACTGATGTTAATTAGAAATTCCTGCTCTGTTTGTAAACAAAAGTAGAGTCGCTATAACGACCCTATTGCACTCAATCGCCCATTTCCTTCACACTTTAATGGGCTTATTTTTTTGTATTAATTACAGAGCTAAAGATCCTATTAAAATTAATATCTAAAAATGCAGCCATTTTAGTAGCCTGAAAAGCCCAATGTTGCCCCTTTGTTTCGGGATAATAAACAAATCCCCCGTTATCTATATCAAGTATCTTTCTGAACCTTTCAGGATATAGAATATTCTCTTTTATCCATTCCGACTTTTTATTGGTACGCTTTTCGAGTTCCCTCATATTCCAGTACACACCTGATAGCTCATTCAGTTTTAATTCGTCATACTCAACCCTTGTAAGAAGAACCATGTCCTCTGGTATTGTAATTACAACTTCTGCTTTTATTCTTTGCAAGATCTAACCACCCTATATATGTTTTAGAAGTAACTCTCTTAATTTTTTTTGCATCCGCAACTGCAGTAGATACTTCACAAATTTAAAAGTTTCTACACTAAGGAATATCAGTGAATCATTCACTTATTAGAGGATTTTTAGGAAATACGTGATGTAAACCTCCATCCTCATTAATCACCAAAATATGTAATTGGAATTTTTCTCTCACCCATGGCTTTATTTGTTCAACCTGTCGTAAATATGATGGAATATTTGGAATGGCTATACCATAATTTGCATTTGGATCATCCATTCGTTGTATTAGTTGTCCTAGCCCTGTTCGAAAATCAAGTCCTACATTTCCCGTCAACCCCTTAGCTTCAACTCTCCATTTTTCCCGAGTTTCCATGTGGACTCCTGCATAATCTGTATAGGAAATTGACTCCTTGATAAATCCCTTTTTATCAAAATAGGATTCAATGGTATTTTGCACAAAGCCTTCGTTAGGAAATTCCATTCCGTTCTTGTACATTCATTTCAGTCCCCTTCAATATCTTTTAAATCCTTCTCCCGTTTTAAGAAATCAAAAATATCCTCATAAAACTCCTTTTTAATGGCTGCTATTCTTAGAACCTTCCATTCTTTAATCACTTCTCCCTTCTCTTTCATTTCGCTAATTACATACTTTACCCTTCTTAATCGGAACTCCTTCTCTGATTCAGAAACTTGTTCAATGAACACCTTTGTTTCCGGCAACTTATCCAAATGGTTTTCCAATAGGGCTCTTTCTCCAATGCGATCTCCAAGTGTCTTTACTGTAATTCTTATGGGTTTTCCGCTTTTATTATTTATATCCTCAACCACCTTATGGATCTTCTTTAATACTTCTTGATCTCTTTCCAACCAATTAACACGGTTATTTATAGTTTCAATCTTTTGCCGTTCTGGTGAATTTAAGTTCAGCCAATTTCTATCGTTCCTATATAAGAAGGCGTACACCGCTGGTTCTTTCTCCCTTAATTGGGTTTTCGATAGGTTGGGATATTTCTTTTGCAACTGCATCCATTCACTACGATGTTTATTTACCAAATCATTATCTTTATGAACTTCCATTTTCTGCGCAAAAAAAGTTCTATCAACCTTTGACAAGATCGGGGCGGTGACCACAGGCACCCAAATTAGAAGGACGTAGTTTGTTACCTCCCTACGCATTGGATATGCTAGTTATCTGAATCGGCAAATTGACGACAGGAGACCTTCACTCCATTAGTTTCTCAGCCTTGACGACTGCTCCACCTTAATCGTTCGCTCTACCAGGAACTGGAATTATCTGCACTGGCTGGCGGAAATCACACCCGTTTATATGCTTCGCCCTTGAACGACCACTCTGCCTGGTGCCCTATATTGTAGGTTTTCAGTAATTTTTGATTATTAAAATAATTTTGGGAAAAAAAATTAATATGTGTTAAACTGTTATAAAGTTTAGCTTTCATGGAAATAGGTGGATAAGGTGAATTCGACAGGTATTACTTTGAAGGAGTTACTCCGTCTTCCAGTATTAAAGGATGCTAAGGTAATTTCAGGAGAAAAAGGTTTAAATCGGGTTGTTCGTTACATTGATATCATGGAGGTGCCGGATATTAGCGGGTGGCTGAGGGAAGGGCTACTCTTACTTTCAACGGCTTATGCTATGCGTAATGAACCTTCCTTGCTTCCAAAATTGGTTAAGCAATTAGCTGAGGCCAATGCGGCTGCATTAGCTATTAAGCCGGAGCGATTCCTGCATGAAGTGCCATCAACGATGATTCAGATGAGCAATGCCTTTGATTTACCAATTATCCAGCTTCCAAAAGGAATTCCCTACATTGAAATTACCCAGAGCGTTATGGAATTAGTCATCGATAGACAATCCTCCCTACTTAGAAAGTCGGAAGAGATTTATAAAAATTTAACCACAATGGTTTTGGAAAACATGGGTATTCAATCAGTAGCAGATAATATTTCCGAATTGCTTCAGTCATCCATTTGGTTAATTGACAATACAGGAGATATCATTGTCTCCTCTCCAGTAAATGCTTTTGATGGTTCCTCCCCTAACCCTCGTTATTGGGGGATTAGAGTGGATAAGGAGATAGTAGGAAAACTCATAGTAGATAAAGAAGAACTAGGAGAACTAGACATTATATGTATTGAACAAGCCCGTCTTGTATTTGCATTAGAATTAATGAGAAGAAAAACAGCTTTAGATACTGAAAAAAAACTGCGTGGGAATTTTATTGATGATTTGTTATCAGGGCTCCCCTTGTCAAAACAGGAGATTATAACGGAGGGAAATCAATTGGGGTTAGATCCGGAGGCATGGTGGGAAATTGCCATCATAGAAGGGAAAGGTGAAGATGTTTCTAACCTTGTTGACCGTTTAAATAGATTCATATCGGAGGAATCCAAAACTCACCATATTAAGTCTTACCTTCATTGGCAAGGTAGCCGTTTAGTTTTATTGCTTGGTTCACCTAACAAAGGAAATATATCTTCCCATTCCCATAGAAAAACTAATTTTTGGATTGAAAAACTGGAATCCTTACTAGGTAATAATAAAGAAATTCATATTGGTTTTGGGAAGAAGACACTTTTATGGGAAGTGCAACGAAGTTATTTGGAAGCCAAAAAGGCAATTATTTTTGGATCAACAATGGATAATATCAAACAAGTATTTTCATTCGAAGAAATAGAGTTGTTCGATTTATTAATGGAAGCATCCGAATCGGTTGACATCGACAAGTTTGTCCAGAAAAAGCTTGAAAATCTTTATCGGTATGACCAAGAGAATAGTACAGAATTTATGAAAACCCTCTATTGTTATATTTATACGAATGGGAGTTTAAAGGAATCAGGGAAACATCTTTTTTTACACCGTAACTCTGTTAAATACCGAATGGATAAAATCAGAGAATTATTTGATATAGATCTTGATGATACCCGTGAAAGATTAGTCTATTTCTTTTGTTTAATATATTTTTTGCTGAAAAATAGGTAATATAAAGGATATTTCTGCTCTTAGCATATAGGACTTTGTTAAGGGTGGAAACTCCACCTACTTTTGTGCTCCTACTATTGTATATTACAAGCAAAAAGAGAACCGGGTAGTTTACCCAGTTCTTTTGGTATTTTATAATAGCATCACTGGTGTTTCGACTTAGGATAAAGATTTGACATTTCCATAAAGCCCGGTAATACTCTGTCTGTTTTTCAAAAAGAGGATTCCTCCTAAATAATAGAGGACCCCAGCAACAATTAAAGCATTGAGTGAAGCAATACCCCAGGTAATATATTGACCAGCCAATGCACCACCAATCCATGCTACAAAACCAACAGGATTCCATTGTTCTGTTACACTTGGTAAAACTCCTTTTTCACGTGATTCGTCAAGCAGTTGCCGTTGTCGTCGCAGGACAAAATAATCAACGAGCATAATGCTAGCAACTGGAGGAATAAATACACTAAGTAATGTTAAAAATCCAATAAAATGGTCTAAAATTCCCATTGCTGAAAAGACAACACCCAGACCTCCAACAACCAGGGTAGTTTTTTTTCTGCTTACTTTTCGACCGGTTAAAACCTCAACTGAGTTAACTACTCCCAATGTACAATTATATAAATTCCAATCGTTAATCTTTACAGTGGACGCAATTAATATTACTGTACCTAAAACTCCACTAGTAGTTAAAATAATGCTAATCACATCAGCTGTTTTTAACGCATGAGCAAGCAGAACCCCGATAAGTGCAACTGTATACTCTCCTAAAGTGACACCAATAACGGTCTGTTTAATTACATCTCCAAAAGTACGATTGAATCGAGTCATATCCGGTGTAACAGCCCCACCTACGATAAAAGACCCTGCAACCAATGTTGCACCCGCCGTAATGCTTAAATGAGGTCCTGGAGCTGAACTTGCCATCAATTGGCCTAAAGAATGACCTGACAAAGCTTGTGCAATAGAGTAGAAGCAAACAACCAAGAATAGCGGTACAGTTACGTATGCAATTAACCCCATCGAAGCAACACCGAAATAAACAATTCCTATGACAATAGCCCCAGAGATAATGCACCATGCCCAAAATGGAAGCACGCCAATCAATTGCTCAAGGCCTGAAGCAAATACTGCATTTTGTACGCCAAACCAGCCAACATTTGAAACTCCAATTATGATCCCTAAGATCCCCGAACCGAGATACCCAAAACCTGTCCAACGTGACAACAAAGATGTCTGTAATCCTTCTTTCATTCCAAGATATCCAATAAAAATCATAACAAATTCGAGGATCACAGCGCCTAATGTTATTGCCCAAAATGCATCCCAAAAGGTCATTCCAAAGCCAAGCGTAGCACCGAGAAGAAACTGGGATAATGCTGACATTTGTCCAAATCGGATCACAGTGATCGTCAACCAATTATACCTTTTTTCATAGGGGACCCGCTCAGATGCAAAATCATCTTGCTGGTCAACCTTTTGTTGCTCAGAAACTTTGCCCATTTTAATTCCCCCTATATGGTTTATTAAGATTCGTTGTTCAATATAGTGCTGTTTTCAAAATTTACCAACAATTATCTATTCTAACAACGAAAGACTTCTAATGTAAAAATATATCCCCCCCTTTTTGTTTGTCATACCACAAATTGATGGTGAAGTTGTTGGCATCCACCATAAGTTTCGTTACGACTATACAAATTGTCGTAAATTACAGAATACTTAATCTAAGTCTATAAGTAGGAATATTAATAAACAATGTCCTTGCCAACTAAAAAAAAGGAGTAATATTGTGCTTGCGGTACAATGAAACACGACATGAGTTCAATTAACTTAATAGGCAAGGAATGAAACTATTCATAATGAAGTTATAGTAATAAAATATCAATAATATCTCTGTTTAATTCTATTTTAGTAATGTGGAAAATTTCAGCTCCCAAAAATACGTATATACAACCTCTTGCAGTTAAAATATATTGCCAATTTCCAGCTTAAGAAGAACAAAAAGGAACCGGCAAAAAACATTTCGTTTTTTACCAGTTCCTTTATTGATTTGAGCAATACTCAGACAACTTTATTTAATCAAACCAGGCCTTTAAAAGTATGAACCTGTCTATCTCGTAAAAAGGGAACTTCCTGGCGTACTTCTGCTACATCATCTAAATTAATTTCAATTGTTTGCATTTCTTCTTTATCGAGATTGCCCTCCAATAAAAGTTTTCCTCTAGGGTTTACAAGTTTATTATTTCCATATAAATGGTGGCCATTTTCATGATAAACCAGATTTGTAGCTGCAACAAAACATGCATTTTCCAGCGATCTTGATAAAAAATAAATATCCCATAGATCCTTATCATGATACGGAAAGGCGGATGGACAAACAATTAGTTCTGCCCCATTTAAAGCATGGATTCTGGCGATTTCCGGGAAACCGCCATCGTAACAAATCATTATTCCGACTTTACCAAAATCAAATGAAAAGACCGCTTGTTCATCCCCAGATATAAAATAGTTTTTCTCACCTGCCCATAAATGTGTTTTATGGTATACTCCGATGATCTCACCCTCCCGGCTAATCGCAACAGCCGAGTTATAGGTTATTCCGGGCATTTTACT
This sequence comes from Bacillus sp. S3, assembly GCF_005154805.1. GTDB lineage: Bacteria > Bacillota > Bacilli > Bacillales > Cytobacillaceae > Neobacillus. The sequence continues at coordinate 189,909 of NZ_CP039727.1, read as the reverse complement.
CTTAAAGGCCACAGGTAAAATTAAGTTAATATGCTTTGCCCTGGCAACATCACAAAAATCCTTTAAGATGGCAGAGTCTTCATCTACTGCAAGACGAAAGTAATCTTTACCTAATTTCCCCAAGTCATATCCACTTAAAAACAGCTCTGGAAAGACAACTAAATCGCTTTTTTGTTTTGTAGCAGCTTCTTCTATAAAATTTGCTGCCTTTTTGTAATTAGCTTTGACATCTCCAATAATACTCTCAAATTGTACTAGACTTACCCGTATGTTTCGCATAAAAATTACCTCTCCTTCTCATTAAAATTGACTGGTATTAGGTTAAACAACAAAATACTCCAGCAAATACTAGTAATTTGAAATATATTATTGCATAGCTTTCTCATTCTGTACACAAGGTACTCCTTACTCTTTTACCTTTGTACTTAAAGCACAAAATTCAAGTCTTTTTTTGGTGTTGTAGGACGTGTTCGTTTTATGAAATATATTTTAAAATTTTAATATTCAATAGTTTTTATGTCTTGGAAAATTTTAATTTCCTCGTAAAAGGAGAGATTTGATGATTGGGGTTATCAGGGTTTTTACGACTGAGGACGAGAAAATTTTAAATCACCATGGGGAGATTATTTCCGAACGCTATGGTGTATCGACTGTCAGTAAGTGCATTACAGATCAGCCATATGGAGTATTTAATGATGAAACAGAAAAGACAGCAGTTCCGAAAATCATCCAGCTTGGTAAAAAGATGGAGCAAGAAGGTTGTAAGGTTTTGGTTATTAGCTGTGCTGCTGACCCTGCGATCGAGGAACTTAGAAAGGAAGTTACCATTCCAGTTATAGGTGCTGGAAGTGCAGCTGCACTGAGCGCATTAGCAATTGGACAATCTGTAGGTGTTTTAGGAATAACAGATGAGGTTCCTCTTGCCATAAAAAAACTTTTAGGAGAATTATTGATTAGCTACCAAAAGGTACAGGGAATTGGCAATACAACTGATCTGCTGACCCCAAGCGGGCGTCAACAAGGAGTTGCTGCTGCAAAGGATTTTGTAGATCGAGGGGCGAAAGTCATTTTGTTTGCATGCACTGGATTCTCTACTATAGGGCTGTCTAATTTGATTAGACAGGACTTACCAGTACCGATTATTGACGCTGTAGACGCGGCGGGATTATTTGCATCCGCATTTTATTCGGATCAGTCCTAAAGATCAGTTCATTTAATGGACAAATTAGAACCAGCAAAATGGATGAAATTAAAAGAAGGATAATCAAGAAATGATTTGATTTTTACATTTTGTTTTTAATAGATTTGGAGGAAACGAAAATGGTACTTAAACAAACATTAACCGCGATTGAAACACTTGATAATGGGTATGTCCAAGGAGAAACAGTTAAGGTATTATTCCAGCCATATCCAAATGTAACAGTGACCGTACAGACAGTAACCGGAGAAAAAGGAAGTACAGATTTCGTAAAAATAGTAATTCCCGGTTCCAATGGAAGAAGTAAGAGTGGAGACGCAAAAACGGTTGGAATAATAGGAAGACTTGGAGGGATTGGCGCCCGTCCAAATCGAATCGGTATGGTTTCCGACGCAGATGGTGCTGTCGCCGCCGTGGCTTCTGCGTTAAAACTGGCAGACATGCAGACGAAAGGGGATACGCTTAAAGGAGATGTAATTGTTACGACACATATCTGTCCGAATGCACCTACCCGACCGCATGAGCCGGTAGACTTTATGGACTCACCGGTGGATATTTTAACGATGAATAAATATGAAGTTGTTCCTGAAATGGAAGCTATATTATCAATTGATACAACAAAGGGAAACCGCGTCATTAATCATAAGGGGATTGCCATTTCACCTACTGTTAAGGAAGGATATATCTTACGTATTAGCGATGACCTAATTAGAATTATGGAAATGGCGACCGGTAAATTGGCTGTGACCTTCCCAATTACAACCCAGGATATTACACCATATGGTAATGACTTATATCATATTAATTCAATTTTACAGCCAGCCGTTGCGACTGATGCTCCTGTTGTAGGTGTCGCTATTACGGCTCAATCAATTGTTCCAGGCTGTGGAACAGGTGCTAGTCATGAAGCTGATATTGCAGACGCCGTCCGGTTCTCGCTTGAGGTAGCAAAGGAAGTAACAAACGCAACCTGCCAGTTGTATAACGAGGATGAATACACCAAAATTACAGAACTGTATGGTTCGATGAAAATATTACAGACAATGGGGAAAGAGGCTTCACACCAGCAATAGAAAGGAAACTTTAGGATGAAAGCCTGATACTGTTTTTGAAATTCAAAAAGAAGAGCGGCAGCAGCCGCTCTTTATATCTATTAAAAGGGGTGTAGGAATGAGTAAATTAGGTATGATAACTATTGGACAGGCTCCAAGGACGGATGTGGCCCCAATCTTAGAAAAATATTTGGATGGCCGCAGCGAACTAGTGCAAGTTGGGGTGTTAGATGGAATGTCAAAAGAATATATTGAGCAGTATTTGTATCCAGAAGCAGATGATTATGTGTTGACTTCCCGTTTGGTATCAGGTGAATCGGTTGTTATGTCACGCGAAAAAATCAAACCAATTTTGCAGGGGAAAATTAATGAGCTTGAAAATTCAGGTATTAATCAAATTCTGCTGCTTTGTACTGGAGTATTCCCCGGTTTAACAACGAAAAGCTCCTTTTTAATCGAGCCCGATCATATTATCCCTCCGGCTGTCAAAACACTCGTTGCCAATCGCCGGCTTGGCGTTATTGTACCGCTGGAGGAGCAAAAGAAGAGTTTGAAGCCGAAATTCGCTCCATTCGGTCTTGATCCAATATTTGCTGTAGCGTCCCCGTATCAACATGATGAATCCGCATTCCTGTCGGCAGCACTTCAACTGAAAGACAATGTGGATATTATTTTGCTCGATTGTATGGGGTATACTGAAAATGCTCGAGAAAGAGTATCTACTGCTTCAGGTTTACCAGTCATACTATCAAATGCGATTATGGGAAAATTAGTATCGGAAATGATTTAAACCACAAAAGGATGAACAAAATGAAAGAACAATTAATTGAGATTAGCCAAAATGTTTTAGAAAAATGTTTAGGGCTTAAAGAAAACGAACAATTTCCTGTTGTTGCAGTTGATATGAAAAAGGAGCTTGGGGAATCTTTATATGAAACAGGTAAAAAGCTTGGTGCGGAACCAATGCTAATGATTATGAATAAACGGACAAAATCAGGTGAAGAGCCTCCAGTTTCGATCCTGCAGCAATGGTCCAATCGGACGTCGTTGTTTGTGTTACAGAACATTCTTTAACACATACTCAGGCAAGAATGACTGCTGCAGCAGCTGGCGCAAGAGTAGCTACGATGCCGGGCATTACAGAGGAAATGTTTTTAGAAGGGGCCATTTCAGTTTTTGGTTAGGGGTACGGGGAGGATTCTTTCGCCTTGTTGTGGAAAAAGTATGACTGTTATTGGGACTAGAGATAGGAAATCAAAAGAAAGATCAGGAGAAACGAAAGTTTATAATATTCGACGTTTAAGATGTGATAATTGTGAATGTATTCATCATGAATTACCAGATTTCTTAGTTCCTTATAAAAGGTATGAATCAGAGTGTATTGAACTGGTTCTTGCAAACCCTATTAATCACGATATACCTGCAGATGAATCAACCCTGTATCGCTGGAATGAGTGGTTTAAAAGTTTTCTAGATTATTGGGTCGGATGTCTTATTTCTATCATGCTTCAAACTAAACAGGAAAATATCCCTTTGGATTTATCGTCCGAAAGTTCAAAGACCGCACTTTATAGATTAGGACGACTGGTGGGTAATGCCCCTAGATGGATGGCAAGAATTGTCCGGCCTATTGTAAATATTAATTTAATGATTTACAATTGGTCCAACAAGTCAACGTTGGTAATATTTATTAAGACAAAGGATATGCAAACTGAGAACTTGTTATCTTCTTGGGGAAAGGATGCCCATTCAATACCGTGGAGAAACTAACCGAATGAATCCAGAACCCTTACAGGACAAAGGCTTGGAGGTGTATTAGGCAAAAAAAAGGACTGTATCTTTTTGAATCCAGCCCCGAATTTTGATTGATTTTTGATTGAAAAAACCGATTGAATAACGATTGAGTACATAAAGAACTGCCCGCTGCTCTTCCCGCTTCCTTTGCTGTTTGGATACCAATTATAAAGCAGTTGAAACCAACTTTTTAAGCATGGGGAAGAAGAAAGTAACAGCTACATATAATAGAGAAAAGAAAAATGATTTAAGAGGTATAGTAACCCTACTTTCTAATGCTGTTAACAATTCTGTTTGTCGGATGGGATAAATTAACTCCCAGGAACTAAATCCAGATCTCTTTTGTTTTTGAAATTCGAGAAAAAGAATAACAATAAATTAAAAATGATAATGCAACCGATTAGTACAGCGATACTAATGATAAAGGCATCACTTCCAATAGAAGAAGTCATTGCTTCCCTCAAACCATAGATAACATGTGTCATTGGCATATAAGGATTGATAGCATTAAAGAAATCATTTTGCAAGGCTGCCGGGAACATTCCACCACTTGATGCAAGTTGTAATACAAGGAGAATCATTGCGATAAATCTCCCTGGATTTCCTAATGGAATCACCAATAACATCATGAAAAACATATACGTTACTGAACCTAAAATGGATATTAAAATAAACTTGCCTACATTCTCTACTTCTAATCCCATTCCGAGTATAACGATAGCATCAAGAATTAATGCTCCACCGACTGCTGGGACGAATCCAAGGGAAAACTTACTGAACCATCAAGCCCTATCAGATGTTGGTTTTGCAGCTGTTTCACTCAACGGGAATATTAAATTAAATGCCAAAGCACCAATATATAGTCCTAGTGAAATAAACATAGGTGCCAGTGCGTGTCCGTAATTTGGAACTTCGTTGGTCTTTGCTTCTTTAAGCAAGATTGGTGATGCAAGCATGTCATAGTTTGCATCTGTTGTATTGATACTTACTACTGTATCTGCACCTTCAGAAAGTTTATTAGATAACTCATTTGTACCATCTTTCAGTGTCGCAATCCCTTCACCAAGTTGCGCTGAACCTTCAGCTAGCTGTCCAGCTCCCTCATTTAGCCCGGTGGCACCTTCAGATAGTTGTGATACTCCGTTTTCTAAATCTGGTAATTTGCTTGAAAGTGTCTCGGTTCCTTGTACAAGTGTGGCTGAACCCTCTTTCAAGTCTTGTGATTTTGAATTAAGATGATTGATTGCACCTACCAATTGTGGCATTTGTTTGTTTAAATTGGCAGTAGCTGTCGTTAATTCTTTACTTCCACCTACAGCATTATCCATTCCGCTAGCAAGCTGTGATGAACCTTGTATCCGTCCTTTTTCGCCTGCAAATGCTTGACTAATATTTGTATATCCATCTATAGCCCCTATGGCTTTAGGTTGCACCTGGTTTACCGCCTCGTTAAGTGCGTTAACTTGAGCTACCAACTCTGGAGGTGCCCCAGAGTGACTAACGGCTTTTTGCAATTGATTTACAGCTTGCTGTGCACCTGTTAATCCTTGAGTAAGCTGATTGATTTCATCTTTAGATGGTAATTGCTCATTCATTTTTACTAAACCATTATTTAGGTTATGGCTACCTGTGGCTAAGTTATTTAACGCACCATTTAACGTTTCTTGACCAGCAGCAAGTTTAGGAACCCCTTTTTGCTTGTCTGTTAAAAGAGCTGTTTTTCTTGCAACTGACTAATCCCATTCGAATATGGGTAATTCCTTCATTTAAGTGAGTTGCCCCTGAGTGAAGTGAATTTGCACCCTTGATGAAGTCTCCCACGCCAACTTGTATGGCATCAGCACCATTTTTAAACGTTAAAGTGCTTGAAGTAAGTTTGTTCAGATTTTCTGTTATCTCAACATTTCCATCAAGTAATTAGCTGGCCCCATCATTTATTTCAGAAGCTCCGTCCGCAGCATCAGCAAATCCTTCGCCAATTTCATTAATTTGTGAAAAGATTGCCCTTGTATATTCTTTAGTGACACTATTTGAAACCTCTTGATTGATGCGATTCATTGCTTGTTCACTTATCGTCACACTAAAAAAGGTTCACCCAGGATTGACTTCATAAGTCAGATTCATTTTTGCTGGGTTGTCTTCTAGTACCGTCGAAGCTCTTTTTGAAAAGTCTTTTGGTATAGTAATGACCATATAATAATCACCCTTACCAAAACCCTCTTTAGCTTTATCTTGATTAACAAAATGCCAATCCAAATCATCATTTGTCTTTAAATTATCTATCAATTCATCCCCAATACGTAATGTCTTTCCTTCCATTTCAGATGGTTCATCAAGATTAACGACCGCTACTGGTAAATTGGAGGTTTTACCAAAAGGATCCCAATAAGCACTAAGGATAATGCCAGAATAAATAATCGGAACGAACGGTATGACAATCATCATAAGTATTAACATCTTATTATTTAATACTTTCTTCCATTCAGCTTTAAACATGTTCAATCATGTTCACCTCTATCTTGTTGTAAAGACTCAGTTAAGGAGGTTTTATTCCAGTAGAGTGTTGGTATTTCTGTCTTACCAAAGCCTTCTTTTAACAAATCGGATACATTAATGTTGGAAAAATATCGGTTTAGTAATTCATCTGCATTTTTTAAGACATTGCGAATAATGTCAGATCCTTTATCTACATATTTTCCGCCTTTAAATACTAAATTGATTAGCCCTGTATCGGGGTAGATTAAAATAGGTCCTTCAACCGCTTCAATAATGTCTAATACACTTATTTCTTCCGTTTTTCTCGCTAGTGAAATTCCACCTTTATTGCCCGAAACGGATGTGATAATTTGTTTAACTACTAACTTCCGAGTGATTTTTTTCAAGTAAGATGGGGATACTTCTAAACGCCTACTAATCTCATCTGTCGATAAAGGTTCCCCTGATTCTTGCGTTGCTAATAATATAATGATGCAGGCAGCTTGTTCAAAAGCCTTCGTAAATTGCAAATTTGTTCACCACTTTTTATGTTTATTAGATATATGATATCTATTATAGATAAATAATATCCACGGATATATTAAAACTTATTTCTTGAAAAAAAAACAAAACATGTTTTTTCAATAACTCTAATCTCTTGCTCTTTTCCTTCTGATAGAAAAATACTAAGGATTTGCATAATGGAGAAACAACAATCTTTATTGGACAAGGGATTGAAGTGATACTGAACAAAACAAAAAGGACTGGATCACTAATGGATCCACCCGCCCGAATTGATATTGATTTTTGATTGAAAATGGGAGTGGATTCCCACTGAATTTCACACAAAAAAACCGAAGGTCTGCCGGGAAAAGTACCGGAAAGACCTTCGGTTTGGGAACATTAATTTTATTTAAGGAACGTTATTTTTATCTAAGGAACCTTAATTTTATATTGAGACACTTGCATCTTTTTTATAAACATCACAATTGTATTTTAATGTTAAATAAGAATAAAGTTTGCAGAAATAGGTTATTCGATAAACCCCTTGATACATCTGACTTCAATGGCATTTTCCGAATTATTCTTTGAGAATAAAGTTCGCTCAAAGATTTGCTCACTTTCACCGGAAATGAACACAGAAAATTAATATGATGAGAATAAAGTTTGCTTAGTGATATAGTGGCGAACACCAAATGAGTTGTGTGGCCAAAACTAAAAAAGGCACCTTACGGTGCCTCCTGTACCATAACCGATTAATATCTTCGGATGGAGTATCTATGCAATTGTATTGGTTATATCTTAATGTATTTGTGCTTTAGGTTAAGAGAGGTAAGCCATTTATTGAGGTAGAGTATACGCTGAGAATGGAGGAGCCTTTCTGTATGTGGAAATGGGGTACACCTGATTTACACAAAGGATAGGTGCTGGTATAAGTATTTCAGATATGATATTCGGACCTTGCCAATAAAAGGAGTATCGAAGATACGTTTCCAATTCGATAGTCTAATCTCTTATACATAGACCTTACGGTTTCTCCTATACCACCGTCAATCCCATACTTATCATGTTACCGATACATAATTATTTATTTTTATTTTTATTTATTTCTTTCTTTATGGGCGAGTGCTAAAGTCTGGAGCGGATCACACGTTTCGTGACGTGCGCTTCCTTTGAAAGACGAGCACACTACTATACCTTACGGTTTCGCCTATACCACCGCCATTTCCATACTTACCACGTATGCTAATTATTTATATATTTATTTTTTTATGGGCGAATACTTTGCTTGGGGATTGTTACACATCGCTGGACGTGGGCTTCCCCTTGAGTTGTACCTGTAGGAATGGTTCAACCCGTAAGGGGCACCTTGATCCTCACGAAAAACATTTGACAGCCCGCAACAAACATAAAAAAGCCCCGTGAGTATACCCATACACTGGATACACCCACGAGACTTTATGCAAACTTTTTTCTTTTTAAGCAGACTATTTTTACATACATCAAACTTTATTTTAGTTTGACATTTAAATCAACAGAATTTTAATTGCTTTTATTCCTACCTACTCAACCGTCACAGACTTCGCAAGGTTACGTGGTTTGTCGACGTCGCAATCGCGGTGCAAGGCTGCGTAGTAAGCAATGTATTGCATTGGTATGACAGAGATAAGCGGTGTTAATAATTCATTTACTTCTGGGATGACAAAGCTGTCTTCATCCATTTCGAGACCCTTCATCGAGATGATGCATGGGTTTGCTCCGCGGGCAGCGACTTCCTTCACATTACCACGGATACTTAAATTAACACTTTCTTGAGTTGCTAAAGCAATAACCGGTGTACCTTCTTCAATTAAGGCGATTGTGCCATGCTTTAATTCGCCGCCGGCAAAGCCTTCTGCTTGAATATACGAAATTTCTTTCAGCTTTAAAGCACCTTCTAAGCAGACATAGTAGTCGACTCCACGACCAATGAAGAATGCACTGCGAGTTACCGATAAGAATTCTCTTGAAATGTGCTCAAACAATTCTCTAGAGTCGCAAAGAGCTTCCATTGCGTTCGCAATAATCCCAAGCTCATGCACAAGGTCGAAGTTCACTTCAATATTTTGGCTTTTCGCCGTCACATCAGCCAAAATTGATAATACTGCTAATTGCGCGGTATAGGCCTTTGTAGAAGCAACAGCAATTTCAGGTCCTGCATGCAGGAGCAGCGTATAATCCGCTTCACGGGAAAGGGTTGACCCAGGAACATTGGTGATCGTAAGCGTGCGATAACCCATTTCTTTCACTTTCACAAGCACGGCACGGCTGTCAGCCGTTTCCCCGCTTTGTGTGATGAAAATAAATAACGGCTTCTTCGTTACTAGCGGCATATTGTAAACAAATTCACTGGCAATATGAACTTCAACAGGGATTTTTGCCATTCGTTCAATAAACTGCTTTCCGCCAAGTCCGGCATGATAAGAAGTACCAGCTGCAATGATGTACACACGATCCGTATCATTCATCGCACTAATAATTTCAGGGTCAATGGTCAATTCCCCTTGCTCGTTTTGATACGTTTGAATGATCTTACGCATCACAAGCGGCTGCTCATCGATTTCTTTTAACATATAGTGCGGGTATGTGCCCTTTTCAATGTCGCTTGCATCAAGTTCCGCTGTGTATGGTTTACGGTTAATATTGTCACCATTTAAATTTTGAATTGTTACATCATCTTTTGTAACAATAACAATTTCTTTGTCCATTAATTCTACGTATTGGTTCGTTACTTGCAGCATCGCCATTGCATCACTGGCGACAACATTAAAATCAGTTCCTAAACCAACGAGCAACGGGCTTTTATTTTTAGCCACATAAATGGTTTCATTGTCTTCAGCATCTAAAAGGGCAATGGCATATGATCCATGTAAAAGGGTCAATGTTTTACGGAAAGCCTCAATAACCGCTAATCCTTCCTTTACAAACCGCTCAATAAGCTGAACAACCACTTCTGTATCTGTTTCACTTATAAAATGAACATCTGCTAAATATTCACGCTTTAAAAGATCATAGTTTTCGATGACGCCGTTATGAACAAGGGTGAAGCGCTCAGATCCACTTTGATGCGGATGGGAATTCACCTTACTTGGCACCCCATGTGTTGCCCAGCGGGTATGGCCAATTCCGATATTTGCCATTACATCTTCGTCCACGATTTCACGCAAATCGGCAATGCGGCCTTTTTCTTTAAACACATGAATGCCGTTCTCATTTTTCACAGCGATCCCGGCTGAATCATAGCCTCTATATTCAAGCTTTTCTAAACCTTTTAATAAAATTTCCTTCGAGTCGTTATGACCAATATATCCAACAATTCCACACATTTTTATATGTCCTCCCTAATACAGGGGGCAAGGTGCTTCTTCGAGGGCAGACTTGCCCCCTTATCTCTGTTTTTTTGTCAGGTATCTGTCTATACCTTTTTAAACATTACGATTAGTATGCGCATTTCCTTCTCTTTGTGCACAGAGTTGCCTCCATGTTTTAAAGAAGAAATTAACGGCCCTGCGTCACAGCCGGGAGGTATCCGCCGAATGTTTCGATAAACCTCCACCTCGTCAACTAATCTAACCTCTGAAGATTAGTTCAGGCGCTTTTTTTATTCCTGTTCCTTCTGCTCCTACCCTCCTTTCAAAGCATGGTGACCAACTGCTGCTTTAAAATTCAAAGCAGATTAATCTTACATGATTTGTCAGTCGTCCGTCAACTAAAACTATAAATGGTTCAAATTTTGTTCAAGAACCATTCATAATAAAATATGCATAAGGAGACAGTTTCGTACTGTTCCTTATGCATAAATTTTAAGCTTTATTCTTTTAATTCCATTTCTTCTTTTACCACTGTGACAATGCGGTCTACATAGGATGCACACAATTCCTCAGTGGATGCCTCTCCCATCACACGGACGAGCGGCTCAGTTCCGGATGGACGGACGAGAATTCTTCCATCTCCAGCCATTTCCGCTTCAACTTGTTCAATGACCTCTTTTACCTTAGCATTATCGGTCACATGATGTTTATCGGTGACTCGTACATTCACAAGCTTTTGCGGATACTTTTTCATTTCTCCGGCAAGCTCTGATAAAGGTTTTCCAGTCGCCTTCATAATATTCACTAACTGAAGCCCTGATAATAGGCCGTCCCCAGTTGTATTGTAGTCCAAGAATATAATATGACCAGATTGCTCACCGCCAAGATTAAAGCCGTTTTTCTTCATTTCCTCGACAACATAACGGTCGCCCACTGCTGTTGGCACACTATGAATACCATGGGTTTCAAGTGCCTTATAAAAACCAAGGTTGCTCATGACCGTAGAAACAATCGTTCCATGCTTTAAGCGCCCTTGTTCCTTCAGATACTTGCCACAAATATACATGATCTGGTCGCCATCGACAATTGTACCATTTTCATCAATCGCGATTAACCGGTCGCCATCCCCATCAAAGGACAGCCCCACATCGGCACCCTTTTCCTTTACTAAAGCAGCTAATGCCTCCGGATGGGTAGAACCAACGCCTTCATTGATATTTAACCCGTTTGGTGATGCCCCCATTGTAGATAGGTCAGCATCTAAATCGGCAAATAAATGCGACGCCAATGATGAAGTTGCTCCGTGCGCACAATCTAATGCAATATGGATGCCAGAGAAATCTTCCTCAACGGTATTTTTCAAGTATTGCAGGTATTTCTGTCCGCCTTCAAAATAATCCATCACTTGCCCCAGTTCAGCACCAGTTGGCCGCGGTAATTGATCTTCTGGTAAATCAATGAGCCCTTCAATTTCTAACTCTTGGTCATCGGATAGTTTAAAGCCATCCGGCCCGAAAAATTTTATTCCATTATCAGCCACAGGGTTATGAGAAGCAGAAATCATGACTCCCGCCTGTGCTCCCAATGCTTTTGTTAAGTAGGCAACACCCGGAGTGGAAATGACGCCTAAACGCATGACCTCTGCACCAATAGAAAGTAAGCCGGCAACAAGAGCTCCCTCAAGCATATGCCCTGAAATACGTGTATCACGCCCAATCAATACTTTTGGACGATCCTTATCCTTTGTTAATACATACCCGCCAAAGCGGCCTAATTTAAAGGCCATTTCAGGTGTTAATTCGCTATTTGCAATGCCGCGTACCCCATCGGTACCGAAATATTTTCCCATTTAAAAATCTCTCCTTCAACATATCAATTGCTGGATCTTATGCGTTATTCGTTATCGTAACTTTTGCTGTCGATTTATCAGGCTTCCAGTTGACATCTGTCGGGCCTTCTACCTGAATTTTAACATCGTGACTTCCTTCCGATAATCCGGATAAGTCGATGAAAACAGTAAAGTCTTCCGGGCCAATATTCGAAACTGTCCCACTTATGCCATTCACCATAATATTAATCGTTTGGCTCGCGGGGTCATTCAACTCTGCCTTAAGGGTGTCAGTTAACCCTTGGATTTTCACTGGTACACCAGAGACGGTTGTCTCTTCTTGTTTTTTGACCACTATGGTTGCTTTTACAGTTTGCGGAGACACCTTCGAGACCCCATTTGAGATGATGACAGGTAAGGTTAGAGTGGTGTTTTCAGAAATTTTACTAAGATCCACTTCCACTCTTACATTTTCTGTGTTTTTCAGAACATCGTCATTCCCTGTAATCGTCGCTTCTTTTTCATCAATATCGATCGATTCAATCGTAACACCCGGTGGAGGTGTGCCTTTTTTGACAATATTGATGGGAACCGTTTTCGTATTACTCTTAATGGGGATCGTCATTTTGACTGTCTCCGGCTCCACGACAACATTCAGCTTGTTTAATTCCTTGTCTAGTACTTGTATCCGTGCTTCTTTCGTAATGGAAGCTTTCAGTTTACCCTTTTCCTCAATCGTCGCCTTCACATAGGTAATCCGGTCAATTACATCTTTAGCACCGGTAATTTTTACTTTACTTGGCTCAACAACAGGTTGTCCTGCTGAATAACCTTCTTCAATTTGGCTAGAGTTAAATTCGGCATCGACTTTAAATTCCTTCGTTATCTTTTCTTGGATCGTGACATTTACACTAGCCGGTTTCAACGTCGCCTTCAATTTATCAGATAAATTCCTCACCTTAAGGTTTACCTTCTGTTTTCCTATCTTTGCATCGGTCAAATCGACATACACTTCAAAGTTCTTTGAAGCTTTAGCAGACTGGACATGGGTGAGAGGCCCTTTGATAGTAATATCAACCGTGTTGGGAATACCGGATACGACTAAATTTTCTGTATCATAATAAACCTTTACAGGTATATCCTGAATGGTTTCTGTGGCTTTTTCGCCAGGGACATTCACATCTGATAATTTTTTCCCTGTATTGGGCACAGAAGAATATAACAGGACTGCCAATAACAAGGCCAGAACTTTTAAGAACCAAGGGTTATCCATCAGTTTATCCATTGCTTTTCCCCCTCCAGTTCCAACGAGCTGAAGAAGCTTGTTTCGTTTTGTTTTGAATCACCATTTCACTCGTAAGGAGCGTTTTTAATTCCTCTAACTTTAGATCGCGGTGGAGTTCACCATTTTTGGTCAGTGAAATATTACCTGTCTCTTCCGATACGACGACTGTTACACTATCGGTGACTTCACTGATTCCTAATGCAGCCCGATGTCTAGTACCCAGTTCCTTTGAAATAAACGGGCTTTCGGATAAAGGAAGATAGCAGGCTGCTGCTGAAACATTATTTCTTTGAATAATAACTGCACCATCATGTAGAGGTGTATTAGGTATAAAAATATTTATGAGCAATTCCGATGAAATATTGGAGTTTAATTGGATTCCAGTTTCTATGTAATCACTCATGCCCGTTTCTCGTTCAATTGAGATTAATGCTCCGATTCGTCGCTTTGCCATATAATCGGTCGCTTTTAAAATGGCTTCGACTGTTTTTTCCTGATTATCATCATCCTGTGTTCTGCTGCTGGAAAAAAATCGCCCTCTTCCTAATTGCTCAAGGGCCCTTCTAAGTTCAGGCTGAAAGATAATGATAACGGCAAGAAATCCCCAATTTATGGCCTGTTGCATCATCCAGCTTAATGTCGTTAAACCAAGCCACTCACCGACCACTCTGACAAGAAGAATAACGAGAATTCCTTTTAATAACTGAACAGCCTTCGTTCCTCTTATCACATTGATCAGCTTGTAAATGACATACCATACGAGGACAATATCAACAATACTAGCTAGATACTTCCATACAGTAAAATCAGCAAACTGCATTGTTCTTCCTCCGTAACTTTCTTAAAACGTATAGTGAACCAATTTATTATACCATAAAGTGAAACGTACACCTTACCCCTATTATATGTTACTGGTTAAAAAAACAAATCACTCTAGTGCGAGTGATTTGTTTTTATTGGGTTTCCGGCTGGTCAAAGATATCAATGACCTCTTGCGCTGTCTTTTTCATATGATACCAAATCCAGTCAAAGACTTCATTTACTTCTTCAATTTGTCCTGTGACGTGACCGGCTGAGGCAAGGTACTTTTCCCCATTAATGACTGTTACATCCCCTTGGACTTCACCTTCTATTTTCAATTTCCCATTGCGAACGACCACATCCCCTTTGACCGTTTCCCCCTTGGGAACAATGACAGTATTATTTTTGACGACTAAATTCTCTTGCTTTGATACAGAAAATTCACGGTCTTGACTCCAGGTGGAAAACAAACTTCCCACCATTAATATTATGAAAACAGAGGCAGCCGCTAGCATTGGATGGTTTCTTAACCAGCGCTGCATCGAAACTTTTTTCTTTTCTTTCGGCAGTCGCGCCAATACATTGGCTGTAAAATCTGCGGGAGCCTGCATATGTGATAGACTTTCGACAAAGGCAATCGTCTTTTTTAATTCATTAAAAATCTCTTCACATTCTTTACAGCTTTGGAGGTGTTCCCGTAAAATTCGTTCCTTTTCAGGCTCAATTTCTTCGTCTAGGTATTCGTGCATTAGTTCGATGATCTGTTCTGGACACATATTTGGTTTCACCTCTATCACACATATCGTAATTGTTGTCTTAATGCTTCACGGCCGCGGTGAATTCTTGTTTTTACAGTTCCGAGAGGCAAGTCAAGAATTTCACTTATTTCATTTAAGGACATCTCTTCAATGTATTTTAATACAATGGGAGACCGGTATTTTTCCGGCAGCTTTAAAATTTCCTTCTGCACCGTCTCATGCAGTTCTAAACTCTCTACCTCCGACTCCGGAAGCGGTGTGTTGGAAGGAACCTGTGAATACATGGTTAATCCTTCTGTTCCAGCTACCTCTGCATCTAAATAATGATCGGGTTTCTTTTTTCGCATTCGATCAATACAAAGATTGGTGGCAATCCGAAAAAGCCATGTGGAAAATTTCAAATCCTGGTTAAACGAGCGGATATTCACATACGCACGGATAAATGCCTCCTGCGCCATGTCCTCTGCTTCGTGGCGATTTCCGAGCATTCTAAAACATAGCTGATAAACACTATTTTTATATATTTCAACGATTTCACCATAGGCATCCTGATCACCTTTGATGACTTGCTTTATTCTCTTTTTTACAATAGCTTCCATTAAGTTCCCTCAGCTCCAATGCTGCTATACGATAATACGAATCGCTAGCGAAAAAGTTTCGTTTTCCACGAAAAACTTCTTAATCCCTATAATTTTAACAAAAATTTACTAAAGGGGGGTAAAATAAGTTTAAAGTTTTTCCTAGGGGAAATACAAATAATAGGGTAATACTTCAATTTGTGGGAATCTCCCCGCAATCGCAGGTTAAAAAATAGGGATGTGACGGCATGTATGAGTGCGGAATTTCGCGATTTAATGAAGGAAATTGAAAATTGCCGAGACAAAATGGTTCAATTAGCATCAGAAACTTCATTAAGCAATCATCAGGTAATCGAAACAAGTAAGAGACTGGATCATTTATTAAATCAATTACTACATAAAAGATAGGCAGCTGCAATGGTTCGGTTTGCAGCTGCCTTTTTCTTTATGGCTCTGTTAAACGTGGCTGTTGATTTCCGCTACATCCGCTTCGCTTTCCGCGGGGCGGGCGGTGAACCTCCTCGGCGCTAAAGCGCCTGTGGGGTCTCTCCTGTCCCGCTGTTCCCGCGGGAGTCTCGCGGCTTCCGCTCCAATCAACAGTGGTAAAAAATCAACAATAAACTATAACAGAACCTTCTTTATAAAAGTTTTTCACCGAATAATGAACCCATTAACCCGACAGCAACAGAGGCTGTTTTATTTTTTTCATCTAATATTGGGTTTACTTCCACAAATTCCGCTGAAGTAATAATCTTTGCTTCTTCCAGCATTTCCATTGCCAGATGGCTTTCACGGTAGCTGATGCCGCCCATGACCGGTGTACCCACACCAGGACATTCACTTGGATCCAAACCATCTAAATCAAGAGAGAGATGAACACCATCAGTTCTTTCCTTAAGGTAGGCAATCGTTTCTTCCATAACCTTCGCCATTCCCATCCGGTCAATTTCGTGCATCGTATAAACCTTTATTCCTGCTTCTTTAATTAAGATTCTTTCCCCTTCATCAAGTGATCTGGCACCAATGATTACTACATTCTCAGGTTTAACCTTTGGAGCGTATCCGCCAATTTCCGTTAATTTCTTGTGCCCTAATCCAATGCTGGCTGCTAAGGGCATCCCATGGATGTTTCCAGACGGGCTTGTCTCCGCTGTATTCAAATCACCGTGGGCATCGTACCAAATCACGCCAAGGTTCTTGAAGTGTTTGGAAACGCCGGCTAATGTCCCGATTGCAATGCTATGGTCACCACCAAGGACCAGTGGAAATGCACCTGATTGCACGGCTTCATCCACCTTTTCAGCAAGCATGGAGGTTTTTTCAGCCACTAAATCTAAATTTCTCAAGTTGGATTCTTCGTCTACAACTACTTCGGGTCTCCCGATTGGTATGTCTCCTAAATCATGAATTTCATCAAAAAGAGGTGTTAGTCGTTCATTAATCCCTGCATAACGGATGGCACTCGGCCCCATATCAACCCCGCGGCGCATTTGCCCTAAATCCATCGGCATCCCAATTATCGAAAGTTTTCTGCTCATCTCTCGCATTCCCCCTAGCTCTTTATAGGTACTATTTTAACCGCTTTCATAGGAATGACTCAACTCGACAAAATGGTGTATATATATGCGGAGAATATCAAAAAGCAGGCTCTGAATCATAAGGGCTGCTGGAATACTTTTGTGCGAAGATTTAGGCAGAAAGGGTTCCAATACGGTCTATTGGAACCCTTTCGCTTTATTTTTTTGCTGGAACGGGCTCCAATACTGGCTATTGGAACCCCTTTGCTTTATCTTTTTGCTGGAACGGGCCCCAATATGAGCCATTGGAACCCTTTTGCTCGAAAAATAGACATATAAAAATAAAAAAAGCCTTAAATCAGCAACCTGATTTAAAGCGAAATATGTAGTGTGATGGTGGAGCCTAGCGGGATCGAACCGCTGACCTCCTGCGTGCAAAGCAGGCGCTCTCCCAGCTGAGCTAAGGCCCCGTATTCAATTGGAGCGGAAGACGGGATTCGAACCCGCGACCCCCACCTTGGCAAGGTGGTGTTCTACCACTGAACTACTTCCGCATATTCACAGATAAAAACCCAAAAGAAAAAATTCGTCTGGGCTTTTACCTATAAGTTATGAGCCATGAAGGACTCGAACCTTCGACCCTCTGATTAAAAGTCAGATGCTCTACCAACTGAGCTAATGGCTCATGGCTGGGCTAGCTGGATTTGAACCAACGCATGTCGCAGTCAAAGTGCGATGCCTTACCGCTTGGCTATAGCCCAATAAGAAGTAATTAAATCTAGTATGTCCATTATTTTTAAAAATATGAATGGTGGAGGGGGACGGATTCGAACCGCCGAACCCGGAGGGAGCGGATTTACAGTCCGCCGCGTTTAGCCACTTCGCTACCCCTCCATATTCAATTTAAAAAAGGTGCCGGCGAGAGGACTTGAACCCCCAACCTACTGATTACAAGTCAGTTGCTCTACCAATTGAGCTACCCCGGCATATGGTTTAAAAAATATAGTGTTAACATAAAGATATTATGGTGGAGGATGACGGGATCGAACCGCCGACCCTCTGCTTGTAAGGCAGATGCTCTCCCAGCTGAGCTAATCCTCCAAAATGGTGACCCCTACGGGATTCGAACCCGTGTTACCGCCGTGAAAGGGCGGTGTCTTAACCGCTTGACCAAGGGGCCGAATGTTATTAAAATAGGTAAGCTTCCAAGCGGGCTCGAACCGCTGACCTCTTCCTTACCATGGAAGTGCTCTACCTACTGAGCTATGGAAGCATAGCTGATATTCTTAGCTGCATAAAAATGGCTCCGCAGGTAGGACTCGAACCTACGACCGATCGGTTAACAGCCGATAGCTCTACCACTGAGCTACTGCGGAACGATAGTATATAGCCTGGCAACGTCCTACTCTCACAGGGACGCATGTCCCAACTACCATCGGCGCTGAGAAGCTTAACTTCCGTGTTCGGTATGGGAACGGGTGTGACCTTCTCGCCATTGTTACCAGACTATTTTTTTAGACACTATTTATTATAATGTCTATTTTACTTTTTGCAAGAGAAATTTTTCATTCCCTCAAAACTAGATAATGCAGAAGAAGTTTTTGTAAAAACGAGTTCAACCACTTAAAAATGGTTAAGTCCTCGATCGATTAGTATCAGTCAGCTCCACATGTCGCCACGCTTCCACCTCTGACCTATCAACCTGATCATCTTTCAGGGATCTTACTAGCTTGACGCTATGGGAAATCTCATCTTGAGGGGGGCTTCATGCTTAGATGCTTTCAGCACTTATCCCGTCCGCACATAGCTACCCAGCGATGCCTTTGGCAAGACAACTGGTACACCAGCGGTGCGTCCATCCCGGTCCTCTCGTACTAAGGACAGCTCCTCTCAAATTTCCTGCGCCCACGACGGATAGGGACCGAACTGTCTCACGACGTTCTGAACCCAGCTCGCGTACCGCTTTAATGGGCGAACAGCCCAACCCTTGGGACCGACTACAGCCCCAGGATGCGATGAGCCGACATCGAGGTGCCAAACCTCCCCGTCGATGTGGACTCTTGGGGGAGATAAGCCTGTTATCCCCGGGGTAGCTTTTATCCGTTGAGCGATGGCCCTTCCATGCGGAACCACCGGATCACTAAGCCCGACTTTCGTCCCTGCTCGACTTGTAGGTCTCGCAGTCAAGCTCCCTTGTGCCTTTACACTCTACGAATGATTTCCAACCATTCTGAGGGAACCTTTGGGCGCCTCCGTTACTCTTTAGGAGGCGACCGCCCCAGTCAAACTGCCCACCTGACACTGTCTCCCACCCCGATCAGGGGTGCGGGTTAGAATTTCAATACAGCCAGGGTAGTATCCCACCGACGCCTCCACCGAAGCTAGCGCTCCGGCTTCTCAGGCTCCTACCTATCCTGTACAAGCTGTACCAAAATTCAATATCAGGCTACAGTAAAGCTCCACGGGGTCTTTCCGTCCTGTCGCGGGTAACCTGCATCTTCACAGGTACTATAATTTCACCGAGTCTCTCGTTGAGACAGTGCCCAGATCGTTACGCCTTTCGTGCGGGTCGGAACTTACCCGACAAGGAATTTCGCTACCTTAGGACCGTTATAGTTACGGCCGCCGTTTACTGGGGCTTCGATTCAGAGCTTCGCTTGCGCTAACCCCTCCTCTTAACCTTCCAGCACCGGGCAGGCGTCAGCCCCTATACTTCGCCTTGCGGCTTCGCAGAGACCTGTGTTTTTGCTAAACAGTCGCCTGGGCCTATTCACTGCGGCTCTTCAGGGCTATGAACCCTAAAGAGCACCCCTTCTCCCGAAGTTACGGGGTCATTTTGCCGAGTTCCTTAACGAGAGTTCTCTCGCTCACCTTAGGATTCTCTCCTCGCCTACCTGTGTCGGTTTGCGGTACGGGCACCTTGAATCTCGCTAGAGGCTTTTCTTGGCAGTGTGGAATCAGGAACTTCGGTACTAAATTTCCCTCGCTGTCACAGCTCAGCCTTTACGGTGAACGGATTTTCCTGTTCACCAGCCTAACTGCTTAGACGCGCATATCCAACAGCGCGCTTACCCTATCCTCCTGCGTCCCCCCATCACTCAAACGATTCATAGGTGGTACAGGAATATCAACCTGTTGTCCATCGCCTACGCCTTTCGGCCTCGGCTTAGGTCCCGACTAACCCTGAGCGGACGAGCCTTCCTCAGGAAACCTTAGGCATACGGTGGATGAGATTCTCACTCATCTTTCGCTACTCATACCGGCATTCTCACTTCTAAGCGCTCCACCAGTCCTTACGGTCTAGCTTCAACGCCCTTAGAACGCTCTCCTACCACTGACACCAACGGTGTCAATCCACAGCTTCGGTGATACGTTTAGCCCCGGTACATTTTCGGCGCAGAGTCACTCGACCAGTGAGCTATTACGCACTCTTTAAATGGTGGCTGCTTCTAAGCCAACATCCTGGTTGTCTAAGCAACTCCACATCCTTTTCCACTTAACGTATACTTTGGGACCTTAGCTGGTGGTCTGGGCTGTTTCCCTTTCGACTACGGATCTTATCACTCGCAGTCTGACTCCCACGGATAAGTCTTTGGCATTCGGAGTTTGTCTGAATTCGGTAACCCGATGAGGGCCCCTAGTCCAAACAGTGCTCTACCTCCAAGACTCTAACAACGTGAGGCTAGCCCTAAAGCTATTTCGGAGAGAACCAGCTATCTCCAAGTTCGATTGGAATTTCTCCGCTACCCACACCTCATCCCCGCACTTTTCAACGTGCGTGGGTTCGGGCCTCCATCCAGTGTTACCTGGACTTCACCCTGGACATGGGTAGATCACCTGGTTTCGGGTCTACGACCACATACTCAAACGCCCTATTCAGACTCGCTTTCGCTGCGGCTCCGTCTCTTCAACTTAACCTTGCATGGGATCGTAACTCGCCGGTTCATTCTACAAAAGGCACGCCATCACCCATAAACGGGCTCTGACTACTTGTAGGCACACGGTTTCAGGAACTATTTCACTCCCCTTCCGGGGTGCTTTTCACCTTTCCCTCACGGTACTGGTTCACTATCGGTCACTAGGGAGTATTTAGCCTTGGGAGATGGTCCTCCCTGCTTCCGACCGGATTTCACGTGTCCGGCCGTACTCAGGATCCACTCAGGAGGGAACGAAGTTTCAACTACAGGGCTTTTACCTTCTCTGGCTGACCTTTCCAGGTCGCTTCATTTACCCCGTTCCTTTGTAACTCCATGTTGAGTGTCCTACAACCCCAAGAGGCAAGCCTCTTGGTTTGGGCTATGTCCCGTTTCGCTCGCCGCTACTCAGGGAATCGCGTTTGCTTTCTCTTCCTCCGGGTACTTAGATGTTTCAGTTCCCCGGGTATGCCTTCTATACCCTATGTATTCAGGTAAAGATACTGTTCCATTACGAACAGTGGGTTTCCCCATTCGGAAATCTCCGGATCAAAGCTTACTTACAGCTCCCCGAAGCATATCGGTGTTAGTCCCGTCCTTCATCGGCTCCTAGTGCCAAGGCATTCACCGTGCGCCCTTTCTAACTTAACCTAAAAAGGTTTATAACTCTTATTCAATAAGAGAGAAAAACTAAAATGGCGATTACTCGATGTTTACTTTGCTTCTTCTTACGATTATCTAGTTTTCAAGGAACAAAAAAGTCTTGAGAGAATTGCTCCCTCAAAACTAAACAAACAAGAAACGTCAACCTTATTATCAGTCCGAGAGGACTGCATTATCCTTAGAAAGGAGGTGATCCAGCCGCACCTTCCGATACGGCTACCTTGTTACGACTTCACCCCAATCATCTGTCCCACCTTAGGCGGCTGGCTCCATAAAGGTTACCCCACCGACTTCGGGTGTTACAAACTCTCGTGGTGTGACGGGCGGTGTGTACAAGGCCCGGGAACGTATTCACCGCGGCATGCTGATCCGCGATTACTAGCGATTCCGGCTTCATGCAGGCGAGTTGCAGCCTGCAATCCGAACTGAGAATGGTTTTATGGGATTGGCTAAACCTTGCGGTCTCGCAGCCCTTTGTACCATCCATTGTAGCACGTGTGTAGCCCAGGTCATAAGGGGCATGATGATTTGACGTCATCCCCACCTTCCTCCGGTTTGTCACCGGCAGTCACCTTAGAGTGCCCAACTGAATGCTGGCAACTAAGATCAAGGGTTGCGCTCGTTGCGGGACTTAACCCAACATCTCACGACACGAGCTGACGACAACCATGCACCACCTGTCACTCTGTCCCCCGAAGGGGAACGTCCTATCTCTAGGAGTGTCAGAGGATGTCAAGACCTGGTAAGGTTCTTCGCGTTGCTTCGAATTAAACCACATGCTCCACCGCTTGTGCGGGCCCCCGTCAATTCCTTTGAGTTTCAGCCTTGCGGCCGTACTCCCCAGGCGGAGTGCTTAATGCGTTAGCTGCAGCACTAAGGGGCGGAAACCCCCTAACACTTAGCACTCATCGTTTACGGCGTGGACTACCAGGGTATCTAATCCTGTTTGCTCCCCACGCTTTCGCGCCTCAGCGTCAGTTACAGACCAGAAAGCCGCCTTCGCCACTGGTGTTCCTCCACATCTCTACGCATTTCACCGCTACACGTGGAATTCCGCTTTCCTCTTCTGCACTCAAGTCCCCCAGTTTCCAATGACCCTCCACGGTTGAGCCGTGGGCTTTCACATCAGACTTAAAGGACCGCCTGCGCGCGCTTTACGCCCAATAATTCCGGACAACGCTTGCCACCTACGTATTACCGCGGCTGCTGGCACGTAGTTAGCCGTGGCTTTCTGGTTAGGTACCGTCAAGGTACCGGCAGTTACTCCGATACTTGTTCTTCCCTAACAACAGAGCTTTACGACCCGAAGGCCTTCATCGCTCACGCGGCGTTGCTCCATCAGACTTTCGTCCATTGTGGAAGATTCCCTACTGCTGCCTCCCGTAGGAGTCTGGGCCGTGTCTCAGTCCCAGTGTGGCCGATCACCCTCTCAGGTCGGCTACGCATCGTCGCCTTGGTGAGCCGTTACCTCACCAACTAGCTAATGCGCCGCGGGCCCATCTGTAAGTGTCAGCCGAAACCGACTTTCAGCTTTTCCTCATGAGAGGAAAAGAATTATCCGGTATTAGCTCCGGTTTCCCGAAGTTATCCCAGTCTTACAGGCAGGTTGCCCACGTGTTACTCACCCGTCCGCCGCTAATCAACAGGAGCAAGCTCCCATTGATTCGCTCGACTTGCATGTATTAGGCACGCCGCCAGCGTTCGTCCTGAGCCAGGATCAAACTCTCCAAAAAAGTTGAGTTGATTAGCTCATAAAATAAAACGTTGGCTTAACTTCTATAAGAAGTTAATATTATTGTTTGTTGACGTTTTTGTTTGTTTAGTTTTCAAGGATCAATTTCTTTATCGCCTTAAAGCGACCTTCTTAATATATCATCTGCTATTTGTAATGTCAACAACTTTTTTTAAATTGTTTTTTTACTGTCAGCAGCGACGTTTATTACTATAACAAGTTTATCAAATAGTGTCAACGCTTTTTATAAAAAAATATTGAGAGATTTTTCGATACCTTATCCTTTTTTTCTGTCCTTCTTCCCTCTTCTCATATATTTCAGGCATTCATTAGGAGAGGCTACCCTTCTAAATAACGCAAATAGGATTTTATATCTCTCTTCCATTGCCCTTTTGACAATATGATCAATTCTGTCATCTCTTAAATCAAATAAAATTTCATCCATTTCTCGTTTAATTAGGTATTCCATCTCTTTTACTTCTTTCTGATTAATTAGAAGTCCAAACATCGAATTACCCCCAGCAAAATTTCTAGTTATAGTAGTCATTTCCAATTATTGATAAATTATAATAAAAATTCTTTAATCATATTTTAAAAAATACAAGCATAGATTTGAGTCAAGGATGGTATTGGACGAGGTGGGATTCAGAATGAATTTCTTTTTTGTATTAAACGGGAAGGCTTTAAAGAATGTAGGTTTGATTTTAATTGCCGCTTTTTTTACTGCTTGGTTTCTTTACGTGGAGAACATGGCACAAATTCCTGTCTTTTCAACTAAGGAGGGCTCTAAGGCTATTTATCGCGGAGAGAAAGACCTTGCGCTAACGTTCAATATTGGCTGGGGAGATGAAAAGGCTGAACCGATTTTAGATATATTAAAAAAGGAAAATGTGAAATCGGCTACCTTTTTCTTAGCAGGTTCTTGGGCTGAACGGCACCCCGACACAGTCAGCCGGATTGTAAAAGAGGGATATGAAATTGGTATTCTTGGCTATGACTATGAAGATTATGAGGATTTAGAAGATGGCAAAATTGCCAGGGATATTTCAAAAGCCCAAGAAGCATTTACAAAGTTAAATGTGAAGGATATTAAGCTTTTACGTGCACCGACAGGGCATTTCGATGAACGTACGCTGAAAATTGCCAAAAGGTATGGGTATACGGTTGTCCATTGGAAAGTTGATTCAAAGGATTGGCAAAATCCCGGGGTAGAAAAAATCGTTGAAAATGTAAAAAAAGCAGAAAAGGGGGATATTATTCTCCTGCACGCCTCAGATGCCGCTAAACAAACGGCAAAAGCCTTGCCGCTGATTTTAGCAGATATTCGACAAAAAGGATTAAAGCTCGTATCCGTTTCTGAAATGATCGCAAACGGGGACGTTCAATCAAACGAAATTAGGTAACTAGAAAAGCGCAAGCGCCCTGGTCAGCAGCGTATGGCCTGGAGCGCTCCAACTGAGATAAAGGAAACACAGTGAGCGGAGCGAACTGATGCTGACTTATCGGAGGGCGGAGAGCGAAGGACACTAGCCGCTAGGGCGCTTGCGCTGGACATTTCTCAAAGTCGAAACTTATAAATTCTGATATTATAACAAAAACCGCCCATTAGATGGACGGTTTTTTTGTCATTTTCTTCTTTTTCTTATTCTTTTCTGCAACAGGGCCAGTTTGTTTTATACGACTTTGTCTTTCCTGCTCCGATTGTGCATTCAATTTATGAAGAATTAATAATTGATATGCATTACAAGCCAGTAAAGCAATGGCCATTAAATAGAACCAGTTTTCAGCATTTTCCCTTAAAACAGGAACCCACTCCACTAATGTAGCAACAATCATAAAGAACAAAGCCGGAATAAACGCCGCACGATTGGTTTCCTTACTTTTTAGCCAAGCCACTGCCAGCCCGACAACTAATAAGAGGAGAGCTGGTACAAAAAAGGGCAAAATCGAGTCACCCGTTTTGGCAAAGTTGATATACCGTAAATAGACGAGATCAAACAGACCAAAGAGAATAAGAACGATTTGAACAGCGTTCCATAAGGAAGCGGATTTAAAGATGCCCAATCCAAACCGATGGATGGTTAAATACGCAAAAAAGCCCATTTGACTAATGACACTAAAGAGAAAGCCCATCAGCATTAACCAAGCGATGGCTGAAATTATATCCAGGATTTTAAAATCAATAAAAAAAGACTGCAGCTCATGCCAGCGAACAAACAACCCAAAAATAACTGTCGTGACCCCGCCAACAACTAATGTATTTTTAAAAAGCTTTACCAAATTACGGCTTGTCACACTATAAACCCCCAAGAAACAAAAATAAAATCCATACTGATTGTACCAATCTAAATATGAAAAATCCATAATTTCATTTACTAACGAATAATCTCCATCAATTTTCTTCATCCTAAAATTAAGGATTGATATGTGAAAGGAGCTTGAAAATGAAAGGTAAAAGTATGTTGCTCCTCCTGCCCGTCATGTTATTTCTGGCAAGCTGTTCTGCTACTGATACAAGCAGCGGAGGGCAGATCGATTATGATCAAACGAAAAAAATGGTTGTGGATATTCTCAAAACAGATGATGGAAAAAAGGCCATTCAGCAAGTAATGGACGATGATAAGATGAAAGAAAAGCTGGTGATGGATCAACAAGTAGTCGCCACCACCATCGAACAAACCTTAACATCAGATAAGGCAACTGAATTTTGGAAAAAGACATTCAGCGATGCTAAATTTGCTAAAGGCGTTGCCAAAAACATGCGGTCCGAGAATGAAAAATTATTAAAGGATTTAATGAATGACCCAGAGTATAGAGGTATGATGATTGAAGTTTTTAAAGAACCTGAAATTCAGAAGGAAATGGCGGATGCCTTAAAAAGTAAGGAATACCGCGAGCATCTGCAAAAAGTCATTTCCGAAACCCTTGACAGTCCTCTGTTCCGAGCCAAAATGGAAGAATTACTGTTGAAGGCAGCTGAGGAAACAAAAAGCAAGTCCAGCAGCAAGGATGGGGGCTCGGATCAAGGCGGCAGCGACAATAAATCAGGCGGCAGTTAATTTTGAAATGCCCCAGCCCCCAGTCAATTCTTATAGGCGAAATTCAATCTGAATCAAAAAGCCTCTTCTTACTATAAAGAAGAGGCCTTTTGTTTGCTTATTTTTTCAGAAGGCTTGCGACCTTTTCAGCAATCTCTAAATAAATTTTTCCGATTTGGTGATCTTCCTGATAAACGGATGGAGCAAAGTCATCATCGTTCCAATCAGGCTGGTTAAGCGGCAAGCGGCCAAGAACCTCTGTATTTAATTCCTCAGCTAATTTATCTCCGCCGCCGCGGCCGAATACATATTCCTTTTCGCCTGTAAGCTTACTTTCAAAATAGGCCATGTTCTCAATGACACCAAGCACCTCATGCTCGGTCCTTAGAGCCATTGCACCTGCACGGGCAGCAACAAAGGCAGCCGTTGGATGCGGTGTCGTGACGATGATTTCCTTACATGCAGGAAGCATCGTGTGAACATCAAGGGCAACGTCTCCTGTTCCCGGCGGTAAATCTAATAGTAAATAATCAATTTCTCCCCACTCCACCTCATTGAAGAAACTGTTTAACATTTTTCCAAGCATTGGTCCGCGCCAAATAATTGGGGCATTGTCTTCCACAAAGAAACCCATCGAAATAACTTGTACACCGAAACGTTCAACAGGGATAATCTTTTCACCGCGTACAACAGGCCGTTTTGTAATACCCATCATATCAGGTACGCTGAAACCGTAAATATCCGCATCAATCAAGCCGACCTTTTTCCCTAAGCGGGCCAGTGCGACAGCAAGGTTCACAGAAACGGTTGATTTCCCTACCCCGCCTTTTCCACTGGCAATCGCAATAAAAGTCGTATCTGTTGAATTAAGAAGATTCTTCTCTTTTTCGGGCTCTGCCTGGCGGTTAGCAGCTAGTACTTCTTCTGGAAGCTCGCTAAAACGAATACCGACTGTTGCCGCCCCGGCTTCTTTTAAAAGGTTAACGATTTGCGTTTGCAGCTGCAGCTGTTCACTTGTACCGGTTCTGGCGATCTGCACCTTCACACTGACATGGTTTTTTTCCTCTTTAATTTTAATTTCCTCAATAGCATTTAGTTCTGCTAATGTTTTATGTAAAAATGGTTCTTTGAGGCCGCCAAGAACCTCACGGATTCTCACATCTGTTAACATAATAAACACCTCACCTATTGAATTCGTTTCCATCTCTAAGTATACCATAACCTATTGGCGAAACAGTTAACTGAATCACACTATTATAGAGAAAAGCGCAAGCGCTCTGGTTAGCGGGCGCTAGAGGTGGACATTTCTCAATGTCCTAAAAATAAAAATGGAAGGTGTTTCCACCTCCCTTAATCTGTTTCTTTTAGTTCCTTTTCATTCGTAAAATAGCGCAAGACTCCCATGTTAATGGATGCTGCCACTTTTTCCTGATAGTCATCTTTCTTTAATAATGCCTTTTCACCAGGATTAGAAAGAAAGCCCACTTCCACCAGTATACCCGGCTTTTTAGCATGTTTTAAAATATAGACTTGGTTGATCGGCTTGGCTTTCCTTGTTGTGTTCTCCAAGTTCCTGCGCAATTCATCCTGAATAAACTTCGCTGCCCTGGCATTCTGCTTATGGTGTGGGGCATAGAACGTTTGGGCGCCGCTCCATCTTGCAGATGGAATTGCATTTAAATGAATGCTGACAAAGAGGTCATGGTCTGATGTATTGATTATCTTTAATCTCTTTTTCAAGTCTGCCACTTTTCTTCGGCTATATCCTTTTGTTCCTTCGTCTGCTAAATCTTCATCCTTTTCCCTTGTCATGATGACAAGCGCCCCTTGTTCCTGAAGATAATCCCTGACTTTCTTCGTGATCTCCAAAGCGATATCCTTTTCAAGGGTATCACCGGTGCCGGCACCGCCATCCGGGCCGCCATGACCTGCATCTAATAGGATGATTTTCCCTGATAATGGGAGATTCCACGATTTCCATGAATTATTTTCGGAAAAATCATGTTGTAATATAAAAAATAAAACAACTAATCCCGCAATAAAGCTGATGATTTTCCATTTACGTTTTAACACCCGAATCATTCCTTCCCGCTCGTCCATGTTCAAATTAAATATATGGGACAGGAAGGACATTTAGAACTTTAGAATGGGTGTCAGTGAAGGCGGAGTTTGTGGCGTCTTTGGCCTTTTTCGTAGCCCTCCCGCCACCAAACATGAATATATTGCTCACATAAATAATAAAGTGATTCGCTCATCGTGCCTTCTTCTCCATTTCCCCAATAGAGTAAAAAGTTATAGAGCGTATCGATGAGGTGTTTTTCTTCGCGAAAGCAGCGTAAGCGTACTGCTTCCATATCCTCGCCATAATAGCCAAACTTACTGAATTTCGCTCCTAACAGGAAGGCTTCCAGTGCAACATCATAACAGGCTTCCTCGATTCCTGTGTTCATCGCAAAGCTTGAGGCAATTTTTGTCGAACCAAAGTAATGGCGTACTCTTTCTTTCAGCGTATTGATCGATAGCTCCTTCAGTACGGAGCGCTCGTATTTTATTTGTTTTTCCCGTCTTTTTTCTTTAAAGGTTGTAATCACAGTCACTTCATTTTCACCTCTTAGAACTAGTCTTTATCCCGCCTTCGGAAGAAATGCAAAGAGGCTTTTTCCAATTTTTTATGCCCGCAGGAATGCTGCAAAAGAAATAGCTCCCAGCCACTTTCTGCCGGGAGCCACTTAAGATCAGTACTTACATAAAAATGATCATTGATAAAATAAACATAAATACCGCGCCTGCAATCATAGGGACTGACGTCCTTTTCACGATTTCAATCGGCTCTACCTTCACCGTTCCCGCAACAATTAATACGACTGCTGCTACTGGCGATACTGCTCTAAATAAGTTGCCTGCTAATCCCATTGGCACGGAAATAGCAATAGGGTTGATTCCAGCCGCTTCTGCTAATGGAACAACTAAAGGAACCATTGCGAAGAACAGTGCCAGGCCGCTGCCGCTTAATAATGTAATCAGTGCTGTTACAGCAACTAATATGAGCGGTAAAATGAAATCTACCCCTTTTCCTTGGGTATTTTGCATCGATTGTTGAAGCGCATCAATTAATCCAATTGATTTTAAACCGGTTACAAAAACAGATGCAGCCACTAACAAAGCGACAATCGACATCGCTCCGCCCATGCCTTTAAAAAAGGTTTCGGTGTCCGCTAACACTTTCTTATTTCCTTTGGTTCTGACTAACTCACAGATGATAGCAAGAATAAAGGAGACAATCGTCGCAACTTCAACACTAATATTGATAGCCGTCCCAGCAGTTAGCTGAATTCCATACGCAGCTAAGAGAAGCACAATAGGGAAAATTGGCAGTAACGCATACACTGTTTTATATAATCTGCCGCCGTTAATAACCGCTGCCTGCTCTACTTTAATGTTTGCCTCTGTTTCCGCTCCGGATTTAGCCGCTGCCTTTTTATCCATTCTTCTTTGCCAAAAGAAATGAACAAGTGCGATAAAAATCAACGTAGGAATAGAGACAAGTGCATGGTATTTAAAAACATAATCTGTAACCGTTAAATTTGCGAATAAATTGTGCTTGGCCAATTCCTGAGCAATTGCAACATTATCACTTCCCAATGGGGTCGGAATGATCGTTGCAGAGGTTGCGATAATTGCAGCCGCTGTCAATGATGACATCCCTGCTCGTTTTAATACTGGAAATAATGTCGCTAGTAAAATAATGGCTAAGTTTGACGCACTAGGAATAACAAGGGAAAGTAAATTTCCTAGTAAAAATACAACCGGCACTAAGACATAGACAGACTTAAACTTTGAAATCGGCTTGGTTAACACATTTACCGTAACATCGTTTGCACCAATGGCAGACATATATGCTGTATAACCGCCCAGCATAAGGATGACAAATCCAGCTGCACCAAAAGTCTCTTTAAATTGCTGGACAATTACTTGAAGCGGATCGAGCAAGAATGATCCTGTTGAGACAAAATCCTTCACTGCTATTTCTTTGCCCATCGCCAGACTAAGCAAAATGAGCAGAATCCCCATTAAGAAAAGGGAAATTTTAATATCCATCTTTTTAATTAACATATAAATAACGACTGCTACCGCTATTGCGGCAGATGCATACATTACAAGGTTGGCTCCCATGATAGTCTTCCCCTTTTGTAATTGAAATTTTTTTATCTTCAAATCCCTTAGGTGCTGCGGGATCTTATTTTATCCCGAAACACCCAAGGGCAGTTCTCCATGTTCCCTGTTTAGAATATCTTTAAATACAATGCGATAAGCTCTCCATGAACCACTCTTTAAACATCTCCGGATTAATATCGGTACAAACCTTTGCATTGCTTGGTTTTCCTAGGTAACCTTTTAAATCGACTACAGTACAGCCAGAGGTCAAAGAACCATTAATCTCAACATCCACAAATGTTTCGGCCACGTCAAACATTTCCGGTCTTAATAAATAGGCAATGGCACAGCTATCGTACATCTTAAGCCCTGTTTTCATGCTGCCGCCGCGATATTTACTAAACAAATGGTAAATCATGTCCCCTGTCTTGTTCATCACTTTCAATTGTTGGCTGTCCTCAGGATATACAAGTGCTTTCAACCCACAGTCCAAACCAACCATGACCATCGGTACTCCGCTTTGGAAGACGACTTTTGCTGCTTCAGGATCGGCATACACGTTGAACTCAGCCATTACTCCTGCATTGCCGCGAGCTGTGGAACCACCCATCATAACGATTTCGGCAATATTTTTCTTCACTTCTGGATATGTTTTTAACAGCAGCGCAATATTAGTTAATGGCGCAATCGGAACAAGGGTTACTGGCTCTTCACTAGACATAATCACGTTATACATAGCAGTTACAGCATTTTCTTTTAAAAGAAGGTCGTAGGACGGCTCTTCAAATTCATATCCGCCCATTCCGCTTTCCCCATGAATATCACTAGCGTCAATTGGCTCTTTAATCAGCGGCCGATCGGCTCCCATCGCAACAGGGACATTTTTGTTGAAAAATGTAAGCAGGCGCAAGGCATTATTGGTTACTTTTTCAAGGCTGACGTTGCCGGCTACGGTTGTAATTAAGCGAAGATCTAATTCTTCACTAAATAGTGCCGCGGCAATGGCAACTGCATCATCAATTCCAGGATCTGTGTCAATAATAATAGGTCTTTTTGTCATTGTTCGTCCCTCCAAGTTTCATTATTTTTCCCGTAAATAAAATCAATAGCATTTTTATCTTGGTTCATTTCCTTCGAATTGCTTCCTAAACACTTCTACTTCTTCTTTTCTAGGCATGCCTGTCTGGGCACCAAGCTTGGTGGTGGACAAGGCGGCAACTGCATTCCCAAATCGGGAAGCTTCTGAGACTGAAAGGCCTGAACCAAGTGCAACCGCAAATCCCCCATTAAAGGAATCACCTGCCCCTGTCGTATCGACAACGTTTACCTGGTAAGCTGGAATGGAGACCTCTTTGTCTTCCTTATAAAAGGCTACGCCTTGACTGCCTTTTGTTAGGATGACCTTTTCTTTCAGCTCGGTTTCGGTCAGCCCTTTTTGTAAAAGCATGTATTCATGTTCATTCGGCGTGAGATAATTTATGTTTTTAATAAGTTCGGCTGGGAGTTCGCGGATGGGCGCCGGGTTTAAAATAACCGTAACGTCATGTTCACTTGCAATTTCCACTGCCTTTTGAACACCCTCTAAAGGGATTTCCAGCTGTAAAATAAGAATATCGCTTTCAGCAATGACCTCCCGCTTAGATTCCACAAATGATGCAGTAACCCGTTCATTCGCGCCAGGGACGACCATGATACAATTATCGCCGCCTGAAACAACAATTGTCGCTGTTCCAGTTTGACCTGTAACCGGTTCCACATCACTTACATTGACCCCCTCATCGTGGAGGTGTTGTTTCAGTGTTTGACCAAAGCTGTCATTACCCACGCAGCCAATCATGCGGACATCTGCTCCAAGTCTGGCGGCGGCAACTGCTTGGTTTGCCCCTTTCCCGCCTGGATTCATTTTAAATTGACTTCCCATGAGTGTTTCTCCCATTTTGGGGAGCTGATTTGTGATCGTTACTAGATCCATATTAATGCTCCCCACAACCGTTATTTTTGGTTTGAGGTTCATACCCATTTACCTCCCTGTGCTAAAATCATGATGATTCTCTTTCTACTAGTTGAACATCTAATCGATAAAATGTATTCTCGACTGGTTTTTCCTCAACAAATCCAATTAACATCTGTGCGGCTTTTTCACCCATTTCGTAAATAGGCTGCACGATTGTTGTAAGTTCCGGTGTTGTTGCCTTTGATAAACTAATACCATCGAAACCAATAATTGCAATATCCTCCGGCGTCTTTTTTCCGAGTTTGTAAACAGCTTTGATTGCACCAATTGCCATCGTATCATTAGCTGCAAAAATGCCATCGATTTCCGGGTGCAGCTGGATGAGCTTCATTGTCGCTTCAATGGCGGATTCCATATCAAAGTTGCCGTTTACAATGTAGCTTTCGCTGAACCATGGTTCGTTACTAACAATCTGTTTATAGCCTTCACAACGCTCATTGGCATTGACGATTGCGAGAGGACCTCTTATGTGAGCAATTCTGCTGCGGCCCTTATTTCTTAAATATTGAGTAGCAAGCCGTGCTCCCTTACTATTTTCTACTACAATGGTTGGAATATCCTTACTGATTTCACGGTCTAGGCTCACGACAGGTATTTGAAGCGCATTCACCTGATCCTCGCGTAAAGTATTAGAGGATACAATAATTCCATCCACATATTTTTGCATTAATACATCTAAATAATGCTGTTCCTTCTCAACCTTCCCATCGGAATTACACAGGATGACGGTATATCCAAGCTTTGAAGCCGTATCCTCGACCGCCCTTGCCAGTTCAGGAAAGTATGGGTTGGTTATATCTGGAACGATTAAGCCGATTGTTTTAGACTGTTTCTTAAATAAACTGCGTGCCACTTCATTCGGCTTGTAATTTAACTCACGAATCGATTGTTCCACCTTTTTCCTTGTTTCCTCACTCACGTACCCTTTTGCGTTTAATACCCTAGACACAGTAGCAACAGATACTCCTGCATGATGAGCTACATCTTTTATTGAATTCACTTTATTCACTCCATTTTATATCAGTAACCGGTTACACACAGCTTACCTTTATTCTCATTAGGAGTCAATAAAATGAAGTGCAGCTTACTACTGTTGGCACGTATATCTTTGACATGCGTTTGTGTTCGTTTGGGTAACCGGTTACACATCAGTTACTCTTCATTATTTAAGACGTAACTTTATGAAGGTTACGCTTATTACAGGAAGTTACCTTTTTGAAATGTATTCAAGTAGGTAACCGGTTACACACATAGTGTACCTCCTTATTTTTATTCTGTCAATAAGGAAATGATTGGCTCTTTGCATTTTATCAGCCAAAAGTTGTAGAAAAAGTTCACTCTTTTTTCTGAGGGAGGGTTTGGAAGAAATCGGTATGCTTAAGACATCAAGTAATGAAGGGGAGATTGGGAATGAAAAATAAAGTAGTGATGATTACTGGAGCTTCGAAAGGATTGGGCAGAGCGCTAGCATTGGCCTTTGCAAAGGAAGGAGCGAGATTGGCGTTATGTGCCAGGTCGGAAGAAGGGTTAAAAAAAGTGAAGGAAGCAGCTTTAGGTTTTGGTGTGGAAGTGCTGACGGTTACCGCTGATATATCCAAGTCCAGGGATGTGGAACGATTTGTTTTGATGGCGGAGGAGGCATACGGCTATATTGATGTTTTGATTAATAATGCCTCAATATTGGGTCCCAGCCCCATGCCGCTGCTGCTCGATTATCCCGAAGAGGATTTTGCCGAGGTGCTCCGGGTAAATGCTGTTTCACCGTTTCTTGTGACGAGAAGAGTCATTCCCGGTATGCTTGAACGGAATCAAGGCTCAATTATTAATGTAACATCTGAAGCCGGTCATACAGGATATGCCGGGTGGGGCGCATATGGGATTTCAAAATTTGCAGTAGAGGGACTCACCCAAACGTGGGCAGATGAATTGAGTGAGACGAAGGTACGGGTCAATATGGTCGATCCGGGAGAAATGGACACAGAGATGCATCAATTGGCTGTTCCTGATTTCGATTACCCATTGGCTAAGCCGGAGGATGTCGTTGGTGTCTTTTTATATCTGGCATCGGAAAAGGCTGCAGAAATAAATGGCCAGCGGTTTGCCGCCCAGTCAGAGGAGGTATAAGAAATGGCGGCGAGTAAAGTGATGGATTTTTATCTCCCTGATGAATTAAATGCTTCCCTCCCCCCTGAAAAACGGGGCGTTCGAAGGGATCATGTCCGGATGATGGTGCTTGACAAGTGGACAGGAGAAATCAAGCATGACCAGTTCTTCCACTTAGCAGACTATCTCGAGCCCGGGGATTTAGTTATTTTGAATAATAGCAGAACCATCCCCGCGGTTTTACATGCAGAATGGCAGCGGGACCAACAAGCATCAGATGTGGAAGTCCGTCTGGCGAGGCGTCGAAGTGAGGATACCTGGGAAGCGCTCATCGTAGCGAACCCTGTTCATATAGGTGACAGATTACGCTTTTCTTCTGAATTATCGGCCACTGTGATCGGAGAAAAACAGAATTCCCCTCTTAAGCTCATTCAGTTTACTAAGGCAGGGACGGAACTGTTTAATATCATCTATGCACTCGGTGAACCGGTGCGATATGAATATATTGAACAGCCATGGGACTTGGATTATTATCAAACGGTTTATGCCTGCCATCCCGGTTCCGTGGAGATGCCTTCTGCCGGCAGGGCTTTCAGCTGGGAGCTGCTTTTTAAACTGAGACGCAAAAATATTCAACTAGATTTTATTCAATTGCATACGGGATTAAGCTATTTGCTTGATGATCAATGGCACCAGACACCAGAAGAGAACGAGGAAGAGTATCAAATTTCCGAACATACAATGAAAAAGATTCTCCAGACGAAAGCAGCTGGAAAAAAGGTAATTGCGGTTGGTACAACTGTGGTCAGGGCACTTGAGACCGCAGCCGTGAGCGGGGCGCTGTCAGGGACGACCAATCTTTATATCGATCAACATTATCCATTGAAACTAGCGGATGGTATCATTACTGGTCTCCATGAACCGAAGGCCAGCCATTTAGATATGCTGTCCGCCTTTGTTTCAGAACAGCATCTATTTCAGGCGTATGGTCAAGCGGTTGACGCCTGTTATTTATGGCATGAGTTTGGCGATATGAATCTGATTATGTGATGAGGAGGCACTTGTCATGCGGTTCCATCATTATGCCTTAGAAGTGAACAATTTGGAGCAGTCCATTGCCTTCTATAAAAGATACCTCGGACTTGTGGAAGAATGCCGCTTTTCTTTTATGGGAGAAGAGATTGTGTTTCTAGCTTTAGGTGCCTTCAGGCTGGAGTTGATATCCGGGCAGCAGGAACCCTCTCAAACGACTCATATTTGTTTTGAAGTGAATGATATGGGTGAAGTGATGAACCGGTTTGCTGACATCCGTAAAATAGAAGGACCCTACTCACTAGAAAATGGCTGGCAGATCGTTTTTTATGAAGGACCCGATCAGGAAATTATAGAGTTTTTGCAAGTAAATCCACAATAGTAACCGCTATTTTGCACCTTACTATTAATTGAGGACATTACTCTTGTTTTCTTGCTGGCTTTTGTCCTTAATAGTCTTTATTAAAGACAATTCTCTAGCTTTCTTTTACCGTTTTGTCTTTAAAAGGCCTTATTAAAGACATTCCTCTCGTTTTCTTATACCATTTTGTCTTTAAGAGCCCTTATTAAGGACATTTCTCTCTCCTTATTATCGACTTTTGTCCTTAAGAGAGTCTTTATCATCCGGTTGTAAAGGAAATTGGCGAATCAGCTCAATTACAGAAGTCCGAATATTGTAAATAAGATATAATAAAAGGAAGAGCTTAACGAGGAGGAACGATCGGAGTGTCTGTAGAGGCTAGGTATGAAGAAATCGGAATTTTAAAGGAAATTGCTGAGCTTTTAAATGAAGGAACGGATACCAATGCCGTTTTAAATGGTGTGTTGAAAAAGCTGCTCCACGTAACGGGACTGCAAATAGGCTGGATTTTTTTCATCGACGAAAATGGCAAGCAGCAGCTCGCAGCCGATGTAGCCCTGCCTCCTGCTTTGGCATACAACGATAAACAAAGGATGTGTGAAGGTAAGTGCTGGTGCGTGAATAAATACAATAATCAGCAGCTCACTAAAGCATCTAATATTATGGAATGCAAACGAATTGAAGATGCCATTGATGAGAGAGCCGGGGAAACGTGCGGCTTAACCCATCATGCGACCGTCCCGCTAAGAGCCGGGCAGGAACGCTTCGGAATCTTAAACGTAGGCTCGCCCAACAAAACTCATTTTGAGAAAAATGAACTTGCTTTACTCGAAGCAGTGGCCTATCAAATTGGAACAGCCTTGAAACGAATAAAACTAACGCAGCGGGAACAAGAGACAGCGCTCGTTGCCGAGCGAAATCGGCTTGCGCGCGATCTTCACGACTCCGTCAATCAACTGTTATTTTCACTAAGCCTCACCGCAAGGGCCGGTGTTGAAATGACACAAACCGATGAAGTCAAACAAACGTTTAGTTATATTCAAGATTTAGCCCAAGAGGCGCTTGGGGAAATGAGAGCCTTAATCTGGCAGCTGCGGCCGCTGGGACTCGAAAACGGCTTGGTAAGTGCCTTAAGAAGTTATGCTGATATGCTCGGCTTGTCGATTGAGACAACGGTGACCGGAGCTGCCAGTATACCCGGAAGGGCCGAGGAAACTTTGTGGCGCATCGGGCAAGAGGCGCTGGCCAATTGTAAGAAGCATTCACAAACCACAGCAGCACATTTATTTTTTCAAACCTCCAAAGATGGAGTTACCATGACCATTAGGGATACGGGCTGTGGCTTCCATTATGATGAAAATCTTGACATCCCCTCTCTGGGTTTAAAAAGTATGAAAACAAGAACAGAAGCGTTAAATGGGCAATTTCAGTTAAAAAGTAAACCGGGAAGCGGAACAGAAATACAGATCCACATTCCGTTCTAGGGGGAAAATTCAATGGGTATACGCATCTTAATTGCAGACGATCATCACGTTGTCAGAAGAGGCCTCGTCTTTTTTCTTCGGACACAACAAGGTTTTGATATTATTGGGGAAGCCGCAAATGGGAGGGAAGCCATCGAACTGGCAAAATCACTACAGCCTGATCTTATCCTGATGGATTTGGTTATGCCGGAAATGGACGGAATCCTGGCCACAAGAATCATTAAAAAAGACCAGCCTGAAATCAAAATTATGATGTTGACCAGCTTTTCAGACCAAGACCATGTCATCCCCGCACTTGAAGCAGGTGCATCCGGATTCCAGTTAAAGGACATCCAGCCTGACGAACTGGTAGCATCAATTAAAAAGATCATGAATGGCGAAAACCAACTTCATCCAACAGCCACCTCACATTTACTGGCCAATTTATCCCACAAAGGCAGACAAGAGAAAAA
Organism: Bacillus sp. S3; assembly: GCF_005154805.1. Lineage (GTDB taxonomy): Bacteria > Bacillota > Bacilli > Bacillales > Cytobacillaceae > Neobacillus. The sequence goes on along the minus strand of NZ_CP039727.1, from coordinate 151,824 downwards.
TCTGGTTGAGGAATTAACGAAAAGAGAGTTAGATGTGTTAAAGGAAATCGCAAAGGGAAAAAGCAACAAGGAAATTGCCGCCTCGTTATTTATCACCGAAAAAACGGTTAAAACACATGTGTCCAACCTTTTGGCAAAACTTGAATTGGCTGATCGGACCCAAGCCGCCCTTTATGCGGTAAGAAATAAATTGACTGAGTAACCTCCTCTTAGACGAATTCTAAGGGGTTTTTTACTGCATAATTTCCTAGCTGTTTTTAACACTATATAATGAGGTGTTTGTAATGAAAAACAGTGCTATGATAGTGTTTATTTTATTTGTATTTTGCCTGCATGTGCATGTTTCTCCTGTTTATTCGAAGGAACATATCCCTGACAATATCTACGAAGTCCGGTCCGGGGACACTTTACCAGGCATCGCCAACCAATACGAAACAACTGTAGAAGAACTGGTACTGACAAATGGACTACAATCCCACACACTTGTTGTGGGTCAAAAATTGTATGTTCCATTTATTTATGAAGTGACGTCTGGGGATAGTCTTGATAAAATTTCAGCAGCAAACCATTCATCCCCCTGGCTAATAAAAACGGTTAATGGACTTTCCTCTCCGGAGCTCTATTTAGGACAAAAACTAAAGATCCCGCCCAAAAGGATGAATATGCAAGGACAATATATACTGATGGACAGAGGGGAATTTCAGGATTGGTTATTCAATCAGAAATTTACGAGGAACATCAGCTTAATCCAAGAGCATCACACATGGTTGCCATCCTATAAGCAATTTTATGGAACCAATCATTTTCACATGCTGAAGAGTATGGAGAATTTCCATGTGAAAGAAATGAAATGGAAGACGATTGCGCAAAATCTAACGACCTTTCCAGATGGTACGATAGCTGTATCCAGGCCGTTTGACATCGCTCCTGAAGGTACGATTGGCCCGAAGGCAAATGCTGCCGGAATCACCATCGAAAATGTTGGCAACTTCGACCTTGGGCATGATGTCATGACAGAGGCCCAAAAGGAAACGATCGTTACCGTTGCTGCTTTACTTTGTATAAAATTTGGATTAACCCCCTCAGTTGACAGTATCACTTACCATCATTGGTGGGATTTACGAACGAAGGAAAGAGTGTTAGATAACGGTCCCGATTATAATGTGAAGACATGCCCTGGTACAGGATTTTTCGGAGGCAACTCCACAGCTAGTGCTAAAAATAACTTTTATCCCTTGGTAGTTCAAAAAATGAAGGAGATTTCAGCGACTATGCATTAAATAAAACCCGCCTAATATGGTGGGTTTCTCTCATTGTACATCGTAAAAGTTTCCTCTTTATCGTATAAAAAAGACCCCCAAGCAAAATGCCTGAGAGCCTTCGAAACGCCAAAGATTAACGTTTTGAGAACTGAGGTGCACGACGAGCGCCTTTAAGTCCGTATTTTTTACGTTCTTTCATACGAGCGTCACGAGTTAATAAACCTGCGCGCTTTAATGTTGGACGGAATTCTGGGTCTGCTTGAAGTAATGCGCGAGCAATACCGTGGCGGATTGCGCCAGCTTGACCAGTGTATCCACCGCCGCTTACGTTTACAAGAACATCATAGCTGCCAACAGTTTCAGTAGCTACTAATGGTTGTCTTACAACAACACGTAAAGCTTCAAATGGGATATAATCTTCGATTTCACGACCATTAACTACGATTTTGCCTGTGCCTGGAACTAAGCGCACACGTGCGACAGAGCTCTTACGACGACCAGTACCGATATATTGAACTTGTGCCATATAGTTTTGTCCCTCCCTTTTAATTAACCGCGAAGTTCGTAAACTTCAGGTTGTTGTGCTTGGTGCGGATGTTCTGCGCCAGCGTATACGTGTAATTTTTTGTACATTTGACGTCCAAGAGAATTCTTTGGAAGCATGCCTTTAACAGCAAGCTCGATCATTTTCTCAGCATAGTTAGTACGCATTTCAAGAGCAGTTCTTTGCTTTAAACCACCTGGGTGCATTGTGTGACGGTAGTAAATTTTGTCATTTAATTTATTACCAGTTAGTTCTACTTTAGATGCGTTAAGAATGATTACATGATCACCAGTGTCAACATGTGGTGTAAAAGTTGGTTTGTTTTTACCACGTAAGATTGAAGCTACTTCAGAAGCAAGACGTCCAAGAGTTTTGCCCTCAGCATCAATCACGTACCATTTACGCTCGATATTGTTGGCATTTGCCATAAACGTTGTACGCATGAGTTTCCCTCCTAATTATATCCATTAAAGATTATTGTTCGCACGGTTCTAAGCAGTGACCAATGATTCTGTTCCGGGAATCACGAGCAAAGCCATTTGTGCGCTTAAGTTTCAATTCATATATTTTCAATCACGATGAAGACTTTCCGGGGCTTTATCGTGGGATTAAAAACACACACATATAATATAATAAATACTCACCATCTAATTGTCAAGAAAATGTTACACCAGGTGGGGTTGTTTTAATAAAAAACTTCCCAAAGATACAAACCCTGGGCTGGAGCTGTTTTCCCGGCAAAACGGCGATCTTTTTTTTTCAAAATTACAGGGATTTCTTCGGGCTTTACTTCTCCTGAGCCGACTGCTAATAGCGTTCCTACAAGGATTCGCACCATATTATATAAAAACCCGTTTCCCACAAAGCGAAGCGTAAGGAGATCGCCCTCCAAATGAAAATCAATCGTCTCAATCGTCCGAACTTTATCCACCACTTCCGTTTTAGCTGAGCAAAAACTAGTAAAGTCATGGGTTCCAAGGAAATATTTACTTGCCCCCCGCATCAACTCCAGATTTAAGGGGTATGGGTAACGGCAGGCATATTTCCGCTGAAACGGATCATGTATGGAAGATAAATGAAGGACATAGCGGTATTCCTTCCCAATCGCGTCAAAACGGGCATGGAAAGCCGCGTCAACCTTCGTCACTGACAGAACCGATATATCTTCAGGCAGCAAAGAATTTAAAGCGACTTCCCAGCGCTCTACCGGAATCGCCAGCGGAGAATCAAAGTGAATGACTTGTCCTTTTGCATGAACACCGGCATCCGTTCGTCCTGAGCCGCTCACTTTAACAGGCTCACCTTTATGCATTTTTGCTAAAGCAGCTTCAAGCTCAAGCTGTACGGTTCGTTTGTTCGGCTGTACCTGATAACCGGAGAAACCTGAACCATCATAAGAAATGATGCATTTATACCTTTGCATGGCAGCCCCGCCCCATTTATGAACGTAGTAAGATTAATAGAATCGTTATAATAGCTAAAACAACCAACTGTATAGAATCTGCTGCTTTCCAGCTCAATTGCCGGTACTTCGTCCTTCCCTCACCGCCGCGGTAGCCTCTCGCTTCCATCGCAATTGCGAGCTCCTCAGCCCGTTTAAAAGAACTGACAAACAAAGGAATCAGAAGAGGAATAACTGCCTTTATCCGCTCCTTGAACGGGCCGCTGGCAAATTCAACACCCCGGGCAATCTGCGCTTTCATAATCTTGTCTGTTTCCTGCATAAGCGTCGGGATAAATCTTAGTGAAATAGACATCATCAGCGCCATTTCATGAACGGGAAACCGCACCTTTTTTAACGGATTTAATAAGGTTTCTAGTCCATCCGTTATCTCAATTGGAGTTGTCGTCAAGGTTAATAAAGACGTCATCAAAATTAAAAAGAAGAATCGAAGTGAGATAAAGATTCCCATCTTCAGTCCCTCTTCATAAATTTTCAGCGGCCCTAATTCGACTAGTAAGGCCCCTTCCTTTGTAAAAAACAACTGCAGGACAAGAGTAAATAAAACAAGCCATAAAACAGGTTTTAGTCCACCGTATAAAAAACGAACAGGGATGCGGGACATGCCAAGCATATAAAAGGTATAAATTCCGATGAGTGCATAGGTAATCCCATTATTCGCCAGGAAAATAATACAAACAAAAAAGAAAATAATGATTAACTTCGAACGAGGATCCATTTTATGGACCGTTGAATCTGCAGGGACATAGCGGCCAAAAATCATTTTTTCCATCATGTGCGGACACCCCTTTCCGCAGCCTCTGAAACAGCAGAGGATAGTTCCTCGATAGAAAGATAGATTTTTTCTAATTTCAACCCTGTTTTCTCTTCCAGCTTCAACTGGAAACGTACAACTTCCGGAACGTCGAGTCCCATTTCTACCAATTCCACCGGTGATGAAAAGATTTCTTCCGGAGACCCTTGTTTCACAACCTTGCCTTGCTGCATTATGACAATTTTGTCCGCATACCTGGCCGCATCTTCCATACTGTGTGTGACCAGTATCGTTGAAAGTCCTCTTACCTTATGGAGTGTATAAAACATATCCATGATTTCCTTACGGCCTCGGGGATCCAAACCAGCCGTCGGCTCGTCCAGAACAATCACATCAGGCTCCATTGCAAGGACACCGGCAATGGCGACACGGCGCATTTGGCCGCCTGAAAGATCAAACGGTGACTTTTTTAAGATTTCTTCCGCTAAACCGACCTGTTTCAAGGCCTGCCTCGCTCTCTGTTTGGCCTCTGTTTCGGAAACACCAAAGTTCATTGGCCCAAAGATAATATCCTTTTCTACCGTCTCCTCAAACAATTGATGCTCGGGGAACTGAAAGACAATCCCTACCTTTTGCCGAACTGGTTTAAGGTTTTTATTTTTCTGCTGGGCTTTGATTTCATGACTGCCAATTTTAACGGTTCCTTTTGTTGGCTGCAGCAGCCCGTTGAGATGCTGTAAAACCGTCGATTTGCCAGAGCCGGTATGGCCAATGATTGCCATGTACATACCTGTTGGAATATCAATGGATACATCTTGAATGGCAAGCCGTTCAAAAGGAGTATTTGCTTGATATCGGTACTCTATTTGCTGAAGTGAGATGTCCATAGCTCTGTCACCAACTCTTCTTCTGATAGATAATGCTTGGATAGGTCAATCCCGTTTTGCCGGAATGCCTTGCTCATTTTTACTGAAAAAGGAATATCTAGTCCTAATTGAATCAATTGCTCATCCATGGAGAAAATCTCTTCAGGTGTTCCCTCGTGGAATACTTCCCCTTTATTCATCACAATAATGCGGTCCGCCTTTGCTGCCTCCTCAAGGTCATGAGTAATCGAAATAACGGTTAAGGATTTCTCTTCTTTCAATAGTCTAACCGTCTCAAGTACTTCTTCCCGTCCTCTTGGGTCAAGCATGGAAGTTGCTTCATCTAAAATAATGATTGAAGGTCTTAGCGCCAGTACACCGGCAATGGCTACTCGCTGCTTCTGTCCACCCGAAAGATGGTGGGGCTCTTGATATAGAAATTGATCCATTTTCACCTTTCTTAATGAATCTTCAACTCGCTGCACCATTTCATCCCGGGGAATCCCATTGTTTTCTAAACCAAAAGCCACATCATCCTCAACCGTTGTCCCGACAAACTGGTTGTCCGGGTTTTGAAAAACCATCCCTATCCTCTTGCGAATATCCCAGATGGACTCTTCAGTTAGCTGTATACCGCCAACGGTTATTTCCCCTTGCTGCGGAAACTGCAGGCCGTTTAGAAGCTTTGCCATTGTTGATTTACCAGATCCATTGTGGCCGACAATCGCCAGCCATTCCCCATCATAAATGTCGAAACTCACGTTGTTTAAGGCATACCGTTCTTGTGAATCGTATTGGAAAGACACTCCCTTTAGCGATACAATTGACTTTTTCATCGATATTCCTCCTCTCAGCTAATCTTAACTCAGCTCAAAATTCAATTTATACCCATTATAACAAAAAAAGCCCGCACCTCGTCCCTGGGCAGCAACGTAATCAACTGCGAAATAAGGGATTTCTATAAAGAAATGGGAGGAGGTGCAAGAGCTAGACGAGACGCAAAAAAGAATAATGTTATTCCATCCGGTAAAGAGTAAAAACCCTTTCATATCGCTCCATTAAAAGGAGTCACGCTCATCATAACACTCGTTTTGGCTTGTGACGAACAAATATATAAAATTCTTTTACAGAAAAAGGGCAAAGAACAAGTTTGTGTGTAAACTGTCCAGCGCCCTTGTTGTCTGTTAAAAGGTATATTAAACTAACTCGATAATAACCATTGGTGCACCATCGCCGCGGCGTGGTCCAAGTTTCATGATTCGAGTATATCCACCTTGACGCTCTTGGTAACGTGGAGCGATATCAGCGAATAATTTTTGAACAGCATCTTGACCGTTTTCAGCATTAGCAACCTCGTGACGAACATATGAAGCAGCTTGACGTCGGGCATGTAAATCACCGCGTTTGCCTAAAGTGATCATTTTTTCAACAGTTGAGCGAAGTTCTTTCGCGCGAGTTTCTGTTGTTTCAATGCGCTCGTTGATAATTAAATCTGTAGTTAAATCACGTAGCATAGCTTTACGCTGTGCACTTGTGCGTCCTAACTTTCTGTATGCCATGAAGGGTTCCCTCCTTTGTTGAAGTCATAAAACGGATATTCAGCATTGCCTTTGACTAGTCGTCTTTACGCAAGCCTAATCCAAGCTCTTCTAGTTTTGCCTTCACTTCTTCGAGTGATTTGCGGCCTAAGTTACGAACCTTCATCATATCTTCTTCAGTCTTATTAGCTAATTCCTGAACAGTGTTGATTCCAGCACGCTTTAAGCAGTTATAAGAACGAACAGAAAGATCTAGTTCTTCAATTGTCATTTCAAGAACTTTTTCCTTTTGATCTTCTTCTTTTTCAATCATGATTTCAGCATTTTGAGCTTCATCAGTTAAACCAACAAAAATATTCAAATGCTCGGTCAAAATTTTCGAACCAAGAGCAATCGCTTCTTTTGGCCCAGTGCTACCATCTGTCCAAACATCTAGCGTTAGCTTATCATAATTTGACAATTGACCTACACGAGTATTTTCTACTTGATAGGACACGCGAGAAACAGGTGTATAAATCGAATCGATTGGAATCACACCGATTGGCTGATCTTCTCTTTTGTTGTTCTCAGCTGGTGTATATCCACGACCGCGTCTAGCTGTCAAACGCATGCGAAGATGTCCGTTGGAAGCTAATGTCGCAATGTGAAGGTCAGGATTTAAAATCTCGACATCACTGTCATGGGTAACATTCATCGCCTTGACAGGTCCTTCACCCTGTACATCAATTTCAAGGGTTTTCTCTTCGTCAGAGTAGATTTTTAAAGCTAATTTCTTAATGTTTAAAATGATGGATGTTACATCCTCTACGACGCCTTCAATTGTTGAGAACTCATGAAGTACCCCATCGACCTGAATCGATGTAACAGCGGCACCTGGGAGTGAAGATAATAGGATACGACGTAAGGAGTTACCCAAAGTGGTACCATATCCACGCTCAAGTGGCTCTACGACGAACTTACCGTACTTGGCATCATCGTTGATCTCAATCGTTTCGATTTTTGGTTTTTCTATTTCGATCATCAAATAACCCTCCTTCAAAACGTCGAAACCTCAATTAGACTAGCGTTCTAATTGAAATTCCCCCATGTATACGTTCCCGTTTTGTGCACAACAACTGGAATAAGTTTCCTGTATAAGTTGTAAAAAATTAGTATCATATCCATTATAGACGCATGATACAAGTTCTATACAGAAAAATTAAACACGACGGCGTTTTGGTGGACGGCATCCATTATGAGGAACAGGTGTAACGTCTTTGATCGCTGTAACTTCAAGACCAGCAGCTTGAAGAGCACGGATAGCAGCTTCACGGCCTGCACCAGGTCCTTTTACAGTCACTTCTAAAGTTTTCATACCGTGTTCGATAGATGTCTTAGCTGCAGTTTCAGCAGCCATTTGCGCTGCGAATGGAGTAGATTTACGAGAACCTCTAAATCCAAGCGCACCAGCACTTGACCAAGAAATTGCGTTACCATGAACATCAGTGATTGTTACAATCGTATTGTTAAATGTTGAACGGATATGTGCGATACCTGATTCAATATTCTTTTTCACACGACGTTTACGTGTATTAGTTTTACGTGCCATTTAAATTAACCTCCTTTGCCGATTACTTCTTCTTGTTCGCAACAGTCTTACGAGGACCTTTGCGTGTACGAGCGTTGTTTTTCGTATTTTGTCCACGAACCGGTAAACCACGACGATGACGTAATCCGCGGTAGCAGCCGATTTCCATTAAACGCTTAATGTTAAGAGAAATTTCACGGCGAAGATCACCTTCAACTTTTAACTTGTCGATGATGTCACGGATTTTGTTTAATTCGTCTTCTGTTAGATCACGCACACGGGTATCTTCAGAAACACCAGCTTCTGCTAATACTTTTTGTGCTGTATTTTTACCAATACCATAAATATAAGTTAAAGAGATAACTACACGCTTTTCACGTGGAATATCTACACCAGCAATACGTGCCATATTTTAGCGCACCTCCTTCAAAATTAACCTTGTTTTTGTTTATGTTTAGGGTTTTCACAAATAACCATAACTTTTCCGCGTCTACGGATAACCTTGCACTTTTCGCAGATCGGTTTAACAGATGGTCTAACTTTCATTATTATCCTAACCTCCTTAGTAGTACGGAGTGCTGATTATTTAAAGCGGTACGTAATTCTTCCGCGAGTTAAGTCATATGGAGAAAGCTCAACAGTTACCTTATCACCTGGAAGAATGCGAATAAAGTGCATTCGAATTTTACCAGATACATGAGCTAGCACAGTATGACCATTTTCTAATTCTACCTTAAACATTGCGTTTGGCAAAGTCTCAATCACTTTACCTTCAATTTCAATAACATCATCTTTGGCCATCGGTCTCGTCTCCCTTCTCTTTTCAAAAATAGCGTTCATAAAAATGCAAGCGAGTCATTAAGTTCAATCGACATTATGCAACCTTATAATAGTAACATATACTACTGCACTTTGTCCGCAAGGAATTTTATCATAATGAGGAATATGTTTGGTCCTCATGTCATTCTTGCCCAACTCTCGGTCCTGCATACTCAGCACCATAGAAAAGCCCATTTGCCTTCACATACTTTTGAAACTTACTGGAGAAATTCGAGAGTCGAATGGCAGATTGTTCGAACGCAAGCAAAACACCATTAAACTAGGCTCCCAAGCAACTGTTCGATATCAGCAAATACTTTACTAATATCCTGCTGACCATCAATCGTGCGAAGATAGCCTTTTGTTTCATAAAAAGTAAGTAATGGCTCTTGTTGTTTGATATTGACGTCTAAACGATTTTGAACCGTTTCAGCGTTATCATCTGCCCGTTGGTACAGCTCACCGCCGCAGCGATCGCATACTCCCTCTTTTGCAGGAGGATTAAAGACTAAATGATAGGTTGAGCCGCATTCCTTACAAATCCGTCTTCCTGTCAAACGCTCCATTAAAATACTCTTATCAACGTTAATATTAATTACATAGTTAATCTTTTTATTTAGATCAACAAGTAAATTTTCTAATGCTTCTGCTTGAGGCACCGTTCTAGGAAAGCCATCCAACAAAAAGCCTTTTTGGCAATCTTCTTTGCTTAATCTTTCACGAACAATGCCGATCGTTACCTCATCTGGAACAAGTTCGCCTTTATCCATGAATGATTTCGCTTGGATTCCTAGTTCCGTTCCTTCTTTCATCGCTGCACGGAACATATCTCCAGTAGAGATATGAGGGATGCCGTATTGTTCGACGATTCTTTCAGCCTGAGTACCTTTACCAGCACCTGGAAGCCCCATTAATACTAAATTCACACGTGTTCCCCCTCGTGCTTAATTTAGGTTTTGGGGTCCATGGGGCCCCAAAAACCTTGAGCTACTTAATAAATCCTTTATAGTGACGTTTAACCAATTGTGCTTCAAGCTGTTTATACGTATCAAGTGCAACACCGACCACAATTAGCAAGCTTGTTCCCCCAATTTGCGCTGATTGCGGTAAATTCGCTATTTTTATAAATAACATAGGAAGAACAGCAATCACCGTTAGGAAAATCGCACCAACAAAGGTTAAACGATATAAAACGCGGGTTAAGTATTCCTGCGTGCTCTTTCCTGGACGAATGCCAGGGATATAGCCGCTTTGCTTCTGTAAGTTTTCCGCTGCTTGTTCAGGGTTAACTTGGATAAAAGCATAGAAATAAGTGAACGCGATAATTAAGATTGCATATAAAGTCATTCCGATTGGCGCGGAATAATCTAAATTTTTATTGATCCAAAGTGTAACATCATTTGTTGGGAAAAATGACGCAATCGTCCTTGGTGTTACAATGAATGAAACGGCAAAGATAACAGGAATAACCCCTGCCGCATTTACTTTCAACGGCATGTGTGTGGATTGACCACCTACAGGATTACGTCCAGCCACAACACGCTTTGCATATTGAATTGGTATTTTACGATTGGCTTGTTGGATGAAAATAACACCAACCACAATTGCGATTACCGCAAGAATGATTAAGACAACAGTTACAATACGTAAGAATAAAGCATCTCCTGCGTTTTCAAATTGCTGAACATAAATTTGATTGATGACAGATGGCATACCAGCAACGATACCGGCAAAGATGATAATGGAAATTCCATTACCTACACCTTTTTCAGTAATCTGTTCGCCTAGCCACATCAAAAAGGCTGTTCCAGCAGTTAATGTAACTGCAATTAAGAGATACGTACCAATACCAGGGTTTTCAATCAATTGTCCGCTGGCTAAGTTATTAAAGCCATATGACATCCCTAACGCTTGGATAAATCCAAGTACGATAGTGAAATATCTGGTGAATTGAGCAATCTTACGACGACCCGACTCCCCTTGTTTGGACCATTCCGTAAATTTCGGAACAACATCCATTTGTAAAAGCTGAATGATAATCGAAGCAGTGATATACGGCATAATACCCATTGCAAAGATGGAGAATTGTTTTAATGCTCCACCGCCAAAGGTATTTAAAATACCGAAAACACTTAGCTTATCCTGATTAGCAAGTACTTCAGCATTTACGTTTGGTACGGGAATAAATGTACCAAGTCGGAAAACGACTAACATCAAAAGGGTGAATATGATCTTACGTCTTATATCACCCACGCGCATAAAATTGGAGATTGTCTGGAACATTAGATCACCTCAGTAGTTCCACCAGCAGCTTCGATCGCTTCCTTAGCAGCAGAGGAGAATTTATGAGCTTTTACAGTCAACTTTTTCTCAACGTTCCCTTTAGCAAGAATCTTAATTCCTGCTTTCTCGTTACTAACTACACCTGTTTCGATAAGAAGTTCTGGAGTAACTTCTGTACCTTCTTCGAAGCGATTTAATACATCAAGATTGACAACAGCATATTCTTTACGGCTGATGTTGGTAAAACCACGTTTTGGTAAACGACGATATAAAGGTGTTTGACCACCCTCAAAACCAACGCGTACACCGCCGCCAGAACGAGCTTTTTGACCTTTATGACCTTTACCTGCTGTTTTCCCTTGACCAGATCCGATTCCACGGCCTAAACGTTTACGTTCTTGGCGAGAACCTTCGGCAGGTTGTAATTCATGAAGTTTCATATTGGCACCTCCTTATTAAAGACAAGAATCAATTATTGTTCTTTAACTGTTACAAGGTGAGCAACTTTGTTAATCATACCGCGAATCGCAGCGTTATCTTGATGCTCAACTGTTTGATTTAATTTACGTAATCCAAGCGCTTTAACTGTTTCACGTTGGTCCTCAGGGCGACCAATTACGCTGCGGTTGAGGGTAATTAAAAGTTTCGCCATTTGATTTCCCCCCTTATCCTAACAGTTCTTCTACTGATTTACCACGTAATTTTGCTACGTCTTCAGCACGTTTTAATTGTTTTAAACCTTCAACTGTAGCACGTACCATGTTAATTGGAGTATTCGTTCCAAGAGATTTAGAAAGGATATCTTGTACCCCGCCTAATTCAAGAACCGCACGTACTGGACCGCCGGCGATAACTCCTGTACCTTCAGAAGCAGGTTTTAGAAGGATTTCACCAGCACCAAAGCGTCCAATTACTTGGTGAGGAATTGTTGTTCCAACCATTGGTACTTCGACTAAGTTTTTCTTTGCATCTTCGATGGCTTTGCGGATAGCATCTGGTACTTCTTGTGCTTTACCAGTGCCGAAACCTACATGACCATTTCTGTCCCCAACTACTACAAGAGCAGTGAAACGGAAACGACGTCCACCTTTAACAACTTTCGCAACACGGTTAACCGTAACTACGCGTTCTTCAAGTTCAAGTTTGTTTGGATCAATACGACGCATCTTTTTGTGTCCCTCCTTTGTCTATTAAAATTGTAAGCCGTTTTCGCGGGCAGCATCAGCTAATGCTTGCACACGTCCGTGGTATAGGTATCCTCCACGATCAAAGACAACAGAAGAGATACCTTTTTCTACCGCACGTTTAGCGACTAATTCTCCGACCTTTTGTGCAGCTTCAACGTTGTTAGTAGATTCAAGACCAAAATCTTTTTCTATTGTAGAAGCACTTGCTAAAGTTACTCCATTCATGTCATCGATTACCTGCGCATAAATGTGTTGGTTTGAACGAAACACATTTAAGCGAGGACGAGCTGAAGTACCGCTAAGTTTCGCACGAACACGGGCATGTCTTTTCCGGCGAGTAGCGTTTTTATCAAGCTTCGTAATCATTTACGTCACTCCTTTCGTTTACCTATGCGGCATTACTTACCAGTTTTACCTTCTTTACGACGAACGAATTCACCTTCGTAACGAATACCTTTACCTTTGTAAGGCTCTGGTGGACGTACTTGACGAATATTGGCTGCTAATGCACCAACACGTTCTTTGTCAGTACCTTTAACAATAATTTTTGTATTGCTTGGTACTTCTACTTCAAGGCCAGCCTCAGGTTCAATTTCAACTGGATGTGAGTAACCAACGTTTAAAACAAGTTTATTTCCTTGTTTTTGCACACGGTAACCAACCCCGATTAGTTCTAAGCCCTTTGTGAAGCCATTAGAAACACCTTCAACCATGTTTGCAAGTACCGCACGAGTTGTGCCATGCAATGCGCGGTGTTCTTTCACGTCAGATGGACGAGTGATTGTAATAACGTTCTCTTCAACGTTAATAGCGATATCAGGACTAAAAGAACGAGTAAGTTCGCCTTTAGGTCCTTTAACTGTAGCAGTATTGTTATTTAACGTAACTGTAACTCCTGCTGGAATTTCAATTGGTTTTTTCCCTATGCGAGACATTTAGTGCACCTCCATTCATTCAGAAACTCGATTACCAAACGTAAGCTAATACTTCTCCGCCAACTTGTTTTGCACGAGCTTCTTTATCTGTAATAACACCATTTGATGTTGATACTAACGCGATACCAAGACCGTTAAGAACGCGTGGTACCTCATTTGATTTAGCGTAAACTCGAAGTCCGGGCTTGCTTATGCGCTTAAGACCAGTAATAACACGTTCGTTATTTGCCCCGTACTTTAAGAAGATACGGATGATCCCTTGTTTGTTGTCTTCGATAAATTCGACGTCACGTACGAAACCTTCGCGCTTTAGGATTTCAGCAATTTCTTTTTTCAAATTAGAAGCAGGCACTTCTAACTTTTCGTGACGCACCATGTTCGCATTACGAATGCGAGTAAGCATATCAGCAATTGGATCTGTCATGACCATTATTTTTACCTCCTTCCCAACTTCTAGTTTTACCAGCTAGCTTTCTTTACACCAGGAATTTGTCCTTTGTATGCTAATTCACGGAAACAAATACGGCAAAGCTTAAATTTACGGTATACAGAGTGTGGACGTCCGCAACGTTCGCAGCGTGTATACTCTTGTACTTTGAATTTAGGCGTGCGCTGTTGTTTCGCAATCATTGACTTTTTAGCCACGTTTTCGCCTCCCTTATTTAACGATTACTTTTGGAATGGCATTCCAAATTGAGTTAAAAGTTCACGAGATTCTTCATCAGTGTTTGCAGTCGTTACGATAACGATATCCATACCACGAACTTTGCTTACTTTATCGTAATCAATTTCAGGGAAGATTAGTTGTTCTTTAATACCCAATGTATAGTTACCGCGACCATCGAACGCTTTTTTAGAAACACCACGGAAGTCACGTACACGAGGTAAAGAAACGGAAACTAATTTATCCAAGAATTCGTACATGCGCTCACCGCGAAGTGTAACCTTTGCACCGATTGGCATACCTTCACGAAGACGGAAGCCAGCGATAGACTTTTTCGCACGAGTTACGATTGGCTTTTGACCTGTAATCGTTGCAAGCTCTTCAACCGCATTGTCAAGTGCTTTTGCATTGGCAACTGCGTCACCAACACCCATGTTTATAACGATTTTATCAAGTTTTGGAACTTGCATAACTGATTTATAGTTGAACTTGCTCATTAGAGCAGGTGTCACTTCTTTAACAAATTTTTCTTTTAGGCGGTTCACTTATTGTACCTCCCTTCTAAAATTTAAACTATTTATCTAAAACTTCACCGGATTTTGCTACGCGTACTTTCTTCCCATCAACCATTTTGTAACCTACACGAGTTGGGTTACCTGATTTAGGATCGATAGGCATAACGTTTGATACATGAATTGGAGCCTCAAAGCTGATAATTCCGCCTTGTGGATTCACTTGAGAAGGTTTTGCGTGTTTTTTGACGATGTTTACACCTTCTACTAGTACACGGCTATCTTTAGGATAAGCTGCTAGGATCACACCTGTTTTGCCTTTATCCTTGCCAGACATAACTCTGACTTTATCACCTTTTTTTACATGCATCTTGTCGCACCTCCTTAAAGGCAATTGATTTTGAAATTATAATACTTCTGGAGCTAAAGATACGATTTTCATAAAGTTGTTGTCGCGTAGTTCGCGGGCAACTGGTCCGAAGATACGAGTTCCACGTGGGCTCTTATCATCTTTGATGATAACACATGCGTTTTCATCAAAACGAATGTAAGAACCATCAGGACGACGGGCACCGCTCTTTGTACGAACAATAACAGCCTTAACAACGTCACCTTTTTTAACAACGCCACCAGGTGTTGCTTGTTTTACGGTACAAACGATCACATCACCAATATTAGCAGTTTTGCGACCAGAACCACCAAGGACTTTAATCGTAAGTACTTCACGAGCACCAGAGTTGTCAGCAACTTTTAAACGTGATTCTTGTTGAATCATGTGTGTAACCTCCCTTCGGAATGAAGCTTATCCGAACAATTAAATAATAACTGCTTTTTCTACTACTTCGACTAAACGGAAGCGTTTAGTAGCTGAAAGTGGGCGAGTTTCCATGATGCGTACTACATCGCCGATTTTTGCTTCGTTTTGCTCATCATGAGCCTTAAACTTTTTAGAGTATTTCACGCGTTTACCGTATAAAGGATGCTTTTTATGTGTTTCTACTAGAACAGTAACGGTTTTATCCATTTTGTCAGAAACAACGCGTCCAGTGTAAACTTTGCGCTGGTTACGTTCACTCATATTCGTGAACCTCCTCTCAATGATTACTTGTTAACGCTGATTTCTCTTTCACGAACAACTGTTTTCATGCGAGCAATCGATTTACGTACTTCACGAATACGAGCTGTGTTTTCAAGTTGTCCTGTCGCCAATTGAAAGCGAAGGTTGAAAAGTTCTTCTTTTAAAGATTTTACTTTTTGTTCAATTTCAGCAGTGGTAAGGTCACGCAGTTCATTAGCTTTCACTTGATTCACCACCAATTTCTTCTCGTTTTACAAACTTACATTTAACAGGAAGTTTGTGCATAGCTAGTCGAAGTGCTTCACGTGCGATTTCTTCAGAAACGCCGGCAATTTCGAACATGATTTTTCCTGGCTTAACAACAGCTACCCAGCCTTCAGGTGCCCCTTTACCGGAACCCATCCGTACTTCTAACGGTTTTGCTGTGTAAGGCTTATGTGGGAAGATTTTAATCCATACTTTACCGCCACGTTTCATGTAACGTGTCATCGCAATACGGGCTGCTTCAATTTGACGGTTTGTAATCCAAGAAGCTTCCGTTGCTTGTAAGCCGTATTCACCGAAAGTTACTTCAGTGCCGCCTTTTGCGTTACCACGCATTTTACCACGGTGTTGACGGCGATATTTTACGCGTTTTGGCAATAACATGATTATTTGCCTCCTTCCGCATTTTTCTTCTTAGTAGGAAGGACTTCTCCCTTATAGATCCATACTTTTACGCCAAGCTTACCATACGTTGTATCAGCTTCAGCTGTAGCATAGTCGATATCAGCGCGAAGAGTATGAAGTGGAACTGTTCCTTCGCTATAGTGTTCTGCACGAGCGATATCTGCACCGCCAAGACGGCCTGATACTTGTGTTTTAATACCTTTCGCACCAGCACGCATAGCACGTTGGATCGCTTGCTTTTGTGCACGACGGAATGATACACGGTTTTCTAATTGACGAGCAATATTTTCAGCAACTAGTTTCGCATCAACGTCAGCTCTCTTGATTTCAAGGATGTTGATGTGTACTCGCTTGCCAGTAAGTTGATTTAATGCTTTACGAAGAGCTTCAACTTCCGTACCGCCTTTACCGATAACCATACCAGGCTTAGCTGTATGAACTGTTACATTCACTCGGTTAGCAGCACGTTCGATTTCTACTTTAGAAACAGAAGCATCTTTTAGACGTTTCGTGATATACTCACGAATTTTAAGGTCTTCGTGTAAAAGATCAGCAAAGTCTTTGCCTGCGTACCACTTAGATTCCCAATCACGGATGATTCCGATACGCAAACCGACTGGATTTACTTTTTGACCCACAGCTTATCCCTCCTTCTTTTCTGATAAAACGATTGTGATGTGGCTTGTGCGTTTGTTAATTTGGCTTGCACGGCCCATTGCGCGAGGACGGAAACGTTTTAAGGTTGGTCCTTCATCAACGAATGCTTGTGCTACAACTAGATTGTTAACGTCCATTTCATAGTTGTGCTCAGCGTTTGCCATAGCCGATTTTAATACTTTTTCTACGATTGGAGAAGCAGCCTTAGGAGTGAGATTTAAAATCGCCACCGCTTCACCAACTTGCTTTCCTCGGATTAAATCAACGACTAAACGTGCTTTACGAGGAGCAATACGAACTGTTCTTGCAACAGCTTTAGCTTGCATATGGATGCCCTCCTCTCTTAACGTCTTGTTTTCTTGTCATCATTGCCATGCCCTTTGTAAGCACGAGTTGGAGCAAATTCTCCAAGCTTGTGTCCTACCATGTCTTCAGTAACATATACAGGCACATGTTTGCGACCATCATAAACAGCGATTGTGTGGCCGATAAATTGTGGGAAGATCGTAGAACGGCGAGACCAAGTTTTAACAACTTGTTTACTTTCAGTTTCATTTAACTTTTCGACCTTAACCATTAAATGATCATCAACAAATGGTCCTTTTTTTAAGCTGCGACCCATGAAGGAACCTCCCTTCGTGACTGTGCTACGGTTCTTTCTTTGAACCGTAGGTAAGCCCCGTTATTTTTTACGTCGACGTACAATAAATTTATCTGATTTGTTTTTCTTCTTACGTGTTTTGAATCCAAGAGTCGGTTTGCCCCATGGAGACATTGGTGATTTACGTCCGATTGGTGAACGTCCTTCACCACCACCGTGTGGGTGATCGTTAGGGTTCATAACAGATCCGCGGACTGTTGGGCGTTTGCCTAACCAGCGAGAACGACCTGCTTTACCAATGTTAACAAGTTCGTGTTGTTCGTTACCTACTTGACCAACTGACGCACGGCACTCAGCAAGAATCATACGAACTTCACCTGAAGTTAAACGTACTAATACGTATTTTCCTTCTTTACCAAGTACTTGTGCGCTTGTTCCAGCAGAACGAACTAACTGGCCGCCTTTTCCTGGTTTTAACTCGATGTTGTGTACCACAGTACCAACTGGGATGTTTGCTAGTGGAAGTGCGTTACCTACTTTAATATCAGCTTCTGGACCTGACATTACTTCCATACCTACTTGTAGGTTTTTTGGAGCTAGGATATAACGCTTTTCTCCATCAACATAATTTATTAATGCAATATTTGCAGAACGATTTGGATCGTACTCGATAGTGGCAACGCGTCCTGGAATGCCATCTTTGTTACGTTTAAAGTCGATTAAACGATATTGACGCTTATGGCCGCCACCTTGATGACGAACTGTAATCTTACCTTGATTGTTACGGCCGCCTTTTCTATTAACAGGAGCTAATAGAGATTTTTCTGGAGTGCTAGTTGTAATTTCTTCGAAACTTAAAACTGTCATTCCACGTCGACCGTTCGAGGTAGGTTTATACTTCTTAATCGCCATTTTATTTCCCTCCTCTTCTTGATAGGTTCTTATGCTTCAAAGAATTCGATTTCTTTGCTGTCAGCAGTTAATTTTACAATTGCTTTACGGCGTTTGTTCGTATATCCACCGAATTTACCCATACGCTTGAATTTACCTTTATAGTTCATGATGTTAACTTTTTCAACTTCAACGCCGAAGATTTCTTTTACAGCATCTTTGACTTGAGTTTTATTAGCTCTAACATCCACTTCGAACGTATATTTCTTTTCAGCCATTAGGTCAGTAGAACGTTCAGTGATAACGGGGCGCTTAATGATATCGCGTGCATCCATTATGCAAGCACCTCCTCTACTTTTTCAACCGCTGCTTTAGTCATGATTAATTTATCATGATTGACAACGTCTAATACGTTGATTCCATCAGCTGTTACAACTGTTACACCAGGAATATTACGTGCAGATAATGCTACGTTTTCATCAAGGTCAGCAGTAACGATTAGTGCCTTTTTCTCAACAGATAGGCCACCCAATACTGATTTGAATTCTTTTGTTTTTGGAGCTTCAAAGCTTAAGCTTTCAAGTACCAAAATATTCTCTTCTAATACTTTAGATGAAAGTGCTGATTTAATCGCTAAGCGACGGACTTTTTTCGGTAATTTATAGCTGTAGCTGCGTGGTGTAGGTCCGAAAACTGTACCACCTCCGCGCCATTGTGGAGAACGAATTGACCCTTGACGTGCACGGCCAGTTCCTTTTTGACGCCATGGTTTACGACCACCGCCGCGTACTTCAGAACGAATTTTTGTTTTATGAGTACCTTGACGTAGAGAAGCTCTTTGCATGATAATTGCTTCGAATAATACGTGCTCATTAGGCTCAATACCAAAAACTGTTTCATTAAGTTCGATGTCACCAACTTGTGAACCGTTTTGGTTTAATAATGCTACTTTAGGCATTCCTTTGTTCCTCCTTTCTTACAAAGTGATTATGCTTTAACCGCACCTTTGATTTTTAGTAATGCTTTTTTAGGTCCTGGGACGTTACCTTTGATTAAAAGTAAGTTGCGCTCAGTGTCAACCTTAACGATTTCAAGGTTTTGAACTGTTATTTGCTCTCCGCCCATACGTCCTGGTAATAATTTACCTTTGAAAACACGGTTTGGAGCAACAGGTCCCATTGAACCAGGGCGACGATGATAACGTGAACCGTGAGCCATTGGGCCGCGTGATTGTCCGTGGCGCTTAATTACACCTTGGAAACCTTTACCCTTTGAGATTCCTGTTACATCTACGATATCGCCTGCAGCGAAAATATCAACTTTGACTTCTTGACCAACTTCAAGTGCAGCTAAGTCATCTCCGCGGAATTCGCGAACGAAGCGCTTAGGAGCAGTGTTTGCTTTCGCAACGTGACCCTTTTCAGGTTTGTTTGACAACTTTTCACGTTTGTCTTCAAAACCAACTTGAACGGCAACATATCCGTCACTATCAACTGATTTCTTTTGAAGAACAACGTTTGGAGCTGCTTCAACTACTGTTACAGGGATTAAGATGCCATTTTCAGCAAATACTTGAGTCATACCAATCTTTCTTCCTAAGATTCCTTTGGTCATTTAAGTCACACCTCCTGTGATTTTGTTTGTTTATTTTGATTAAAGTTTAATTTCGATATCTACACCAGATGGTAAATCTAAACGCATTAACGCATCAACTGTTTGTGGAGTTGGGTTAACGATGTCGATTAGACGCTTATGTGTCCGCATTTCAAATTGCTCACGAGAATCTTTGTACTTATGGACCGCACGAAGAATTGTGTAAACAGATTTTTCAGTTGGAAGCGGGATCGGACCTGAAACTGCCGCACCAGAACGCTTTGCTGTTTCTACGATTTTCTCTGCAGATTGATCAAGGATTCTGTGATCATATGCTTTTAAACGGATACGAATTTTTTGTTTTGCCATTATTTTCCCTCCTTTATTCGCCTATTTTCGAAATAGACATTCTCAGTGAAAATTTCCCACACACTCGCCATGGCAAAGCGGCCGGGTGTGTCAGCAACCTTTCACATCATCGCAGTCAAAGACCAACATTGTCTATTATACATAAAACATAAAGCAAACGCAACATTTATCACGAATATTTTTATGCATATTGTGCTGAACACTTTTTTAATTATAGCGGCTCAAATATTCGATTTCAATACCTTATTTTAATCTCCAGTAATATCCTAAATTTATCGTTCATTGAAAGAAAATTAAAACATCACTTATATAATAGAAGAAACACGATTTTAGACATAAAAAAGCAGGTGGATCGTCACCCACCTGCTTCGTTATAATTTGAGAATTGTCTAGCTCCAGCGCACAGCGACTAGTGGCTAAACGTGCGCTTCCGCTTTTCTAATTACTCAACGATTGTTGTGATTGAACCTGAACCTACTGTACGTCCGCCTTCACGAATAGAGAACTTAGTTCCTTCTTCGATCGCAACTGGAGCAATTAGCTCAACAGACATTTCGATGTGGTCACCAGGCATAACCATTTCTGTACCTTCTGGTAAGTTACAAATACCAGTGATGTCAGAAGTACGGAAATAGAATTGTGGACGGTAGTTTGTGAAGAATGGAGTATGACGTCCACCTTCTTCTTTAGATAAAACGTAAACTTGCGCTTTGAACTTTGTGTGTGGAGTGATTGATTTTGGCTTAGCCAAAACTTGTCCACGCTCGATTTCTTCACGAGCTACACCACGAAGAAGGGCACCAATGTTGTCACCTGCTTCAGCAAAGTCAAGAAGTTTACGGAACATTTCTACACCTGTTACAGTTGTAGATTTTGGCTCTTCAGTGAAACCAACGATTTCAACTACGTCACCAACTTTAACTACACCACGCTCAACACGGCCTGTAGCAACAGTTCCACGACCAGTGATTGAGAATACATCCTCAACTGGCATCATGAACGGCTTGTCAGTGTCACGAGTTGGAGTTGGGATGAATTCGTCAACTGCAGCCATAAGCTCAACAACTTTTTCTTCCCATTCTGCTTCGCCTTCTAATGCTTTAAGAGCAGAACCTTTGATAACTGGAGTGTCATCGCCAGGGAAATCGTATTCAGTTAATAGATCACGGATTTCCATTTCTACTAATTCAAGAAGTTCTTCGTCGTCAACCATGTCACACTTGTTCATGAAAACAACAAGGTATGGAACACCTACTTGGCGAGAAAGAAGGATGTGCTCACGAGTTTGTGGCATTGGACCATCAGTTGCAGATACAACTAGGATACCACCGTCCATTTGAGCTGCACCAGTGATCATGTTTTTAACATAGTCAGCGTGTCCTGGGCAGTCAACGTGTGCGTAGTGACGATTGTCAGTTTCGTACTCAACGTGTGAAGTAGAGATTGTGATTCCACGCTCTTTTTCTTCTGGAGCACCATCGATTTGATCGTAACCGCGAGCTTCTGCTTTACCAGATTTAGCAAGAACAGAAGTGATTGCAGCTGTTAAAGTAGTTTTACCATGGTCAACGTGACCAATTGTACCAATGTTAACGTGTGGCTTTGAACGGTCGAATTTAGCTTTTGCCATTTGGAAAATCCTCCTTTGGATTATAAAAGTTTAAGTATATTTTATAGAAACTGCGAATAGGAATATTCCAATTTCACAGTTTCTATGCTTACATTAGTAGTTATACTTTAAAGATGACTGAAAATCAATTATTCACCTTTATTTTTTTTGATGATTTCTTCAGAAATTGATTTTGGTACTTCTTCATAGTGATCAAAGTGCATGGAGAATACTCCACGGCCTTGTGTACTTGAACGAAGTGCTGTTGCATAACCAAACATTTCTGAAAGTGGAACCATTGCACGAACCACTTGAGCATTACCGCGTGCATCCATACCTTCAACACGGCCACGGCGAGCAGTAACTTGGCCCATAATATCACCAAGGTATTCTTCAGGGATTACAACTTCTACCCTCATAACAGGCTCTAGGATACATGGTTGACACTTAGAAGCAGCATTTTTAAGAGCCATGGAAGCGGCAATCTTAAACGCCATTTCAGAGGAGTCAACATCATGGTAAGATCCATCGAACAATCTTGCTTTAATATCCACTAATGGATAACCCGCAAGAACACCGCGACCAAGGGCATCTTCTAAACCAGCTTGTACCGCAGGGATGTATTCACGAGGAACGACACCACCGACAATACCGTTTTCGAATTCGAAGCCTTTTCCTGCTTCATTTGGAGAGAATTCGATCCAAACGTGTCCGTATTGTCCGCGACCACCAGATTGACGTGCAAACTTACCTTCAACTTGCGCTGAACCTTTGAAAGTTTCACGGTAAGCAACCTGTGGAGCACCTACGTTAGCTTCGACTTTAAATTCACGACGCATACGATCGACAATGATGTCAAGGTGAAGCTCACCCATACCAGCAATGATAACTTGTCCAGTTTCCTGGTCAGTATGTGCACGGAATGTTGGATCTTCTTCTTGAAGTTTTTGTAATGCAGTCGTCATTTTGTCTTGGTCTGCTTTAGATTTTGGTTCAACTGAAAGTTCAATAACTGGCTCAGGGAATTGCATTGACTCAAGGATAACAAGGTTTTTCTCGTCACAAAGAGTATCACCAGTCGTTGTATCTTTCAAACCTACAGCTGCTGCAATGTCACCGGCATGAACAATTGAAATTTCTTGACGGCTGTTTGCATGCATTTGCAGGATACGTCCAATACGCTCACGCTTACGTTTTGTAGAGTTTTGGACATATGAGCCAGACTCTAACGTACCAGAGTAAACGCGGAAGAACGTTAATTTACCAACATAAGGGTCAGTCATAACTTTGAACGCTAGCGCCGCAAATGGCTCTTCGTCACTAGAATGACGTTCAACAATTACTTCTTCATCATCCACATCATGACCTTTAATCGCAGGTACATCTAATGGAGATGGAAGGTAATCGATAACAGCATCCAACATTAATTGAACACCTTTGTTTTTAAATGCTGATCCACAGATTACTGGATAGAATTCAACATTAACTGTACCTTGACGAATCGCTGCTTTAAGCTCTTCTTTAGTGATTTCTTCACCGCTAAGGTATTTTTCCATTAATTCTTCATCTAGTTCAGCTACTGCTTCAACTAATTTTTCACGGTATTCTTCAGCTAATTCTCGGTGTTCTTCAGGAATTTCCCCTACTTCAATATCAGTACCTAAGTCATTACCATAGAATACTGCGTTCATTTCCACAAGGTCAATAATCCCTGAGAATTGATCTTCAGCACCGATTGGCAGCTGAATTGGGTGTGCATTTGCTTGCAGACGGTCATGGATTGTTCCTACAGAATATAGGAAGTCAGCTCCGATTTTATCCATCTTGTTTACGAATACTACACGTGGTACTCCGTAGGTTGTTGCTTGACGCCAAACTGTTTCAGTTTGCGGCTCAACACCTGATTGTGCATCTAGAACAGCTACCGCACCATCAAGTACACGCAGGGAACGTTCAACTTCAACTGTGAAGTCTACGTGTCCTGGTGTGTCAATGATATTAACACGGTGTCCTTTCCATGATGCAGTTGTTGCAGCGGAAGTGATTGTAATTCCGCGTTCTTGTTCCTGCTCCATCCAGTCCATCTGAGATGCGCCTTCATGTGTTTCACCGATTTTATGAATCTTACCAGTGTAGTAAAGGACGCGCTCAGTGGTCGTCGTTTTACCGGCATCGATGTGTGCCATGATACCGATATTACGAGTGTTTTCTAAGGAGAACTCTCTTGCCATTGGGTCTTTCTCCTTCCTAGTATGAAAGTTGTTTTATATTGAAGGTTAAATTACCAACGATAGTGAGCAAACGCTTTGTTTGCTTCTGCCATTTTGTGTGTATCTTCACGCTTCTTAACTGATGCGCCAGTGTTGTTAGCTGCATCCATGATTTCGTTAGCTAAACGCTCTTCCATCGTTTTTTCACCGCGAAGACGTGAATAATTAACCAACCAGCGAAGACCAAGAGTTGTACGGCGGTCAGGACGCACCTCAACTGGAACTTGGTAGTTTGCACCACCGACACGGCGAGCTCTAACTTCAAGTACAGGCATGATGTTCTTCATCGCTGCATCGAAGATTTCCATTGGCTCTTTGCCAGAACGTTCACGAATGGTGTTAAACGCTGAGTAAAGAATTTCTTGTGATTTACCTCTTTTACCGTCAATCATCATTTTGTTGATTAGACGAGTAACTAATTTTGAATTATATAATGGATCTGGTAAAACGTCTCTTTTTGCTACAGGACCTTTACGTGGCATGTATTTTCCTCCTTTCGAAGAAGCTTCTATTTAAATTAATGTGATTATTTTTTTGCTGCTTTTGGTCTCTTAGTACCATATTTAGAGCGACCTTGCATACGGTTGTTTACACCCGCAGTATCAAGTGCTCCACGTACGATGTGGTAACGTACCCCTGGTAAGTCTTTTACACGTCCTCCACGAATAAGAACAACGCTGTGCTCTTGAAGGTTGTGGCCAATACCAGGAATGTATGCTGTCACCTCAATACCGTTTGTCAAACGTACACGAGCATATTTACGTAACGCTGAGTTCGGTTTCTTTGGAGTCATTGTACCAACACGAGTACATACTCCGCGTTTTTGTGGTGAAGATACATTTGTTTGTGATTTCTTAAAGCTGTTATAACCTTTATTTAGCGCTGGAGATTTTGACTTCTCAGCCGTTGATTGACGAGGCTTGCGCACTAGTTGGTTAATAGTAGGCATGATTTGTTTCCTCCCTTCATTATTTGTAAGCCCACACATCCAGGTGGTTCATTTTTTTGCAAAAACAAAGTTTTTGCAGACTACTCTATCTACAAAAACAGTTTTTAACGGATAATGGCAACAGCTGCCGCGCCCACTTCAATCCCACATGCTTTGCCGAGTTTTTTCATCGAATCTACATATAGGACCGGAACATCTGCTAAGAGTGCTTCACCAATGACCTTTGCCGTAACCTTCGGTTCCGCATCGTTTGCAACAACTAACTCTTGCACTAGATTTTCCTTAAGCGCTTTTACTGTTTGTTTCGTTCCTATAACAGTACGTTGCGCCTGTAATACTTTTTCATAAGACATATTATCATATCCTCCAAAGTATCAGGTGAATAGGAGCACCTTTGATATAGTAACATCTTCGTTAAAAGATGTCAACTCATGATTTTACTTTTATATACATGTGTTATTTTATCTCTTCTTTAAAACGCGGTACTCGCCTTTTAGCAAGTACCGCTCAAATATTGGATTAATCAATCGTTACAGTTTCTTCGGATGTCGTATCGCGAAGTACAGGCTCCGCTTTGCGGTAGCGCTGCATGCCTGTTCCAGCTGGTACAAGCTTACCGATAATGACATTTTCCTTCAGACCAAGCAATTCATCGCGTTTGCCTTTGATCGCTGCATCTGTAAGAACTCTTGTCGTTTCTTGGAACGATGCCGCAGACAAGAAGGAATCTGTTTCAAGTGAAGCTTTTGTAATACCGAGTAATACTGGACGTCCTGTTGCAGGTAATTTACCTTCAATCAGCGCCTTTTCATTCGCATCAGTAAACTGATGAATATCAAGGAGTGTACCTGGAAGCACATCTGTTTCACCGGCATCGCTGACACGAATTTTACGCAGCATCTGACGAACCATTACTTCGACGTGCTTATCGCCAATTTCAACACCCTGCATGCGGTAAACCTTTTGAACTTCACGCAATAGGTATTCTTGAACAGATGTAACGTCTTTTACTTTAATTAATTCTTTCGGATCAATTGAACCTTCAGTTAGTTCCTGACCGCGTTCAACGTGATCATTGACAGCTACTTTTAAGCGTGCTGTATATGGAGCATTGTAGGTACGAGATTCAACTTCACCTTGTACGACGATTTCATGCTGGCGGTCGCGTCCTTCGTTAATGCCGACAACGACACCTTCTATTTCTGAAATAACCGCTACACCTTTAGGGTTACGCGCTTCAAAGATCTCTTGGATACGCGGTAAACCTTGGGTAATATCGTCTCCCGCAACACCGCCTGTATGGAACGTACGCATCGTTAACTGTGTTCCCGGCTCCCCGATGGATTGGGCAGCAATAATACCAACTGCTTCACCAACCTCAACCTCTTGACCTGTTGCCAAGTTGCGGCCATAACACTTCTTACATACGCCATGACGAGTATTACATGTAAACGCAGAGCGGATTTTTACTTCTTCAATACCTGCTCCAACAATGGTTTCTGCTAAATCTTCCGTGATTAAGCCGTTTTCAGGAACGAGTACTTCTTTTGTTTCAGGATGCTTGATGGCTTTACGGGCATAACGGCCAATTAAGCGCTCATCTAATCCCTCGATGATTTCTGTACCGTCTTTTAAAGCACTGATGGTAAATCCACGATCGGTGCCGCAATCATCTTCACGGACAATAACATCTTGGGCAACGTCTACAAGTCGGCGTGTTAAGTAACCAGAGTCAGCTGTCTTAAGAGCTGTATCTGCAAGACCTTTACGAGCACCGTGTGTGGAAATAAAGTACTCTAATACGGTTAAACCTTCACGGAAACTTGATTTAATCGGCAATTCAATGATACGTCCAGCCGGGTTGGCCATTAGTCCGCGCATACCTGCAAGCTGTGTAAAGTTAGAGGCATTACCACGGGCACCGGAATCACTCATCATAAAGATTGGATTCGTCTTATTCAAGGATTTCATCAGTTTACCTTGAATGGTATCCTTCGCGGCACTCCAGATCGCAATAACACGATCATAACGCTCATCTTCCGTGATCAAACCACGTCTGAATTGCTTCATCACGTTATCTACTTTACCTTGAGCATCATGAAGAATTTGCTGCTTCTCTCCTAGTACAACGATATCCGCCACACCAACAGTAATACCTGCCTTGGTGGAATGCTTAAATCCTAGGTCCTTCATCCGGTCAAGCATTTTAGACGTTTCGGTAATTTTGAACCGTTTGAATACCTCAGCAATGATATTTCCAAGGATTTTCTTTTTGAATGGATCAATTAACGGCATTTCTTTAATTTTCGCTTTGACGTCTTCACCTTTTTCAACGAAATACTTCGCAGGTGTTTCGACTTCTAAATTATGTCGTGTCGGCTCATTGATATATGGGAATGACTTTGGAAGTATTTCATTAAAAATAAGCTTACCAACAGTTGTAATCAACAGCTTATTATTTTGTTCTTCCGTAAATGTTTCATTTTCCAATGATCCAGCATGTACAGCCACACGTGTATGGTAGTGAACATACCCGTTCTGGTAAGCAAGGATAGCTTCACTTGTATCTTTAAAAACCATCCCTTCACCAATCGTACCTTCACGCTCCAGTGTCAAGTAATAGTTTCCTAATACCATGTCCTGGGATGGAGTAACAACCGGCTTACCATCTTTAGGGTTCAAGATATTTTGAGCTGCAAGCATCAATAGACGAGCTTCTGCTTGTGCTTCCGATGAAAGCGGTACGTGAACAGCCATTTGGTCACCATCGAAATCCGCATTGTATGCAGTACATACGAGTGGATGGAGGCGAATCGCCCGTCCTTCGACAAGTGTTGGTTCAAATGCCTGAATTCCTAATCTATGCAATGTTGGGGCACGGTTTAATAAAACCGGATGCTCTCTGATTACATCTTCAAGTACGTCCCACACATCAGGAGATACCCGCTCTATTTTACGCTTAGCAGACTTGATGTTGTGAGCCAGGCCTTTTTCGACAAGCTCCTTCATAACAAACGGCTTGAATAGTTCCAAAGCCATTTCTTTCGGAAGACCGCACTGATACATTTTTAAATTCGGGCCTACAACAATTACGGAACGGCCGGAATAGTCAACACGTTTTCCAAGCAGGTTTTGACGGAAACGGCCTTGTTTCCCTTTTAACATATGTGATAGTGACTTTAACGGACGGTTACCAGGACCAGTAACAGGTCGGCCGCGGCGGCCGTTATCGATTAGGGCATCTACCGCTTCTTGAAGCATCCGCTTTTCATTCTGAACGATAATACTTGGTGCACCAAGATCCAATAAACGCTTTAAGCGGTTGTTACGGTTGATGACACGACGATAAAGATCGTTTAGGTCAGATGTCGCAAATCTTCCCCCGTCCAATTGAACCATTGGACGAAGTTCAGGAGGAATGACAGGAAGAACATCAAGAATCATCCATGACGGAGCATTGCCTGATCCGCGGAATGCCTCTAACACTTCCAGGCGCTTAATCGCACGCGTACGCCGCTGGCCTTGTGCTGTCTTTAATTCTTCTTTTAAAATGTCGACTTCCTTATTTAAATCAATATCGGAAAGAAGCTTTTTAATCGCTTCAGCACCCATGGCAGCTTGGAATTTGTTTCCGTACTTTTCACGATATGCCCGATATTCCTTTTCGGATAGTAGCTGTTTCTTATCAAGGGCTGTATCACCTGATTCTGTTACCACATAAGAAGCAAAGTAAATGACTTCTTCCAAAGCACGCGGTGACATGTCTAAAACAAGACCCATCCGGCTTGGAATCCCTTTAAAGTACCAAATATGTGAAACAGGTGCAGCAAGTTCGATATGACCCATACGTTCACGGCGAACCTTTGCACGTGTTACTTCTACACCGCAGCGGTCACAAACGACGCCTTTATAACGGACACGCTTATATTTTCCGCAATGACATTCCCAATCCTTTGTGGGACCGAAAATACGTTCACAGAATAAGCCGTCTTTTTCAGGCTTTAACGTACGATAGTTAATGGTTTCTGGCTTTTTAACTTCTCCGAATGACCACGAACGGATCTTATCCGGTGAAGCAAGGCCAATTTTCATATACTCAAAATTATTAACGTCTAACAAGGGGCCTACCTCCCTTTTGATCTCCAGGTTCTACCCTTAGTGCGTTTAAAAGCTCCAAGCGCACGAACTAACGTGCGCTGAAGCAAAAAAGATGATTTGCTTATTCTTTTGAACCTACTTTTTCTGATTCTAAGTTTTGTGTTTCAGGCACGATGTTTAATGTATCGACTTGCTGTAAGTCGTCTTCATCCTCCATATCGCGCATTTCTATCTCTTCTTCATCGCCGGAAAGGATTTTTACATCCATACCAAGACTTTGAAGTTCTTTAATTAATACTTTGAATGACTCAGGAACGCCTGGTTCAGGGACATTCTCGCCCTTGACAATGGCTTCATATGTTTTCACACGGCCAACCACGTCATCTGATTTAACGGTCAGAATTTCTTGAAGTGTATATGCTGCACCGTACGCTTCAAGTGCCCAAACCTCCATCTCACCAAAGCGCTGTCCGCCGAATTGAGCTTTACCGCCAAGAGGCTGCTGTGTAACAAGTGAGTATGGTCCAGTTGAACGTGCATGGAGCTTATCGTCAACCATGTGTGCAAGTTTAATCATATACATAACACCAACAGAGACACGGTTATCGAATGGCTCGCCGGAGCGTCCATCATAAAGGACAGTTTTCGCATCGCGTGACATGCCAGCCTCTTCAATTGTATCCCACACATCTTCCTCAGTTGCTCCGTCAAATACCGGAGATGCCACGTGAATACCAAGGTAGCGTGCCGCCATT
The DNA here is from genome assembly GCF_005154805.1 of Bacillus sp. S3. Classification (GTDB taxonomy): domain Bacteria; phylum Bacillota; class Bacilli; order Bacillales; family Cytobacillaceae; genus Neobacillus. The sequence continues at coordinate 121,892 of NZ_CP039727.1, read as the reverse complement.
CCAAGATGAAGTTCTAACACCTGACCAATGTTCATCCGTGATGGAACCCCTAAAGGATTCAACATGATGTCAACAGGTGTACCATCGGGTAAATAAGGCATATCCTCTTCAGGTAAAATCCGGGAAATAACCCCTTTATTACCGTGGCGTCCAGCCATTTTATCCCCTTGATGGATCTTACGCTTCTGAACGATATAGACACGGACAAGCTGGTTTACACCCGGTGGAAGTTCATCGCCGTCTTCACGGTTAAAGACCTTCACATCATGTACAATACCACCGCCGCCATGTGGAACTCTTAGTGAAGTATCGCGTACTTCACGTGCTTTTTCACCGAAAATAGCATGTAAAAGACGTTCTTCAGCTGTTAATTCTGTCACACCTTTAGGCGTTACTTTACCAACGAGGAGATCTCCGTCCTTCACCTCAGCACCAGTGCGAATAATACCGCGTTCATCCAAATTACGAAGGGCATCTTCCCCAACGTTTGGAATGTCACGGGTAATTTCTTCTGGTCCAAGTTTTGTATCACGTGATTCTGACTCATATTCTTCAATATGAATAGAGGTATATACATCATCTTTAACTAAACGTTCACTCATGATGATGGCATCTTCATAGTTATAGCCATCCCATGTCATAAAGGCAACTAGAACGTTCCGTCCAAGGGCTAATTCACCAACCTCCATTGAAGGGCCGTCAGCAAGAATTTCGCCTTTTTTCACCCGGTTGCCGACAGCAACGATTGGACGTTGGTTATAGCAGGTACCTTGGTTGGAGCGGATAAATTTCAACAGTCGATATTTTTTAAGATCGCCTTTTACTTCTTGGCCATCTACTTCTTTCGTTTGACGAACCCATACTTCACGAGCTTCAACATGTTCGACAATCCCGTCATGTTTACATATAACGGCGGCACCTGAGTCTTTACCTGAAACATATTCCATACCTGTTCCAACCCTAGGGGCCTCCGGCTGCATGAGCGGCACTGCCTGACGCTGCATGTTCGCACCCATCAAGGCACGGTTTGAGTCATCATTTTCAAGGAACGGGATACATGCTGTTGCCGCAGAAACAACCTGCTTTGGCGATACATCCATGTAATCGATCCGGTCCCGATTTACAACCGTGTTTTCACCGCGGAAACGAGCAACAACTTCATCATCAAGGAATGAACCATCGTCACCAAGACGGGAGTTCGCTTGGGCTACCACGTAATTATCTTCTTCATCTGCTGTTAAGTAATCGATCCGGCTCGTTACTTTCCCGGTGTCAGGGTCAACACGGCGGTACGGTGTTTCAATAAAGCCGAAGCGGTTTACCTTCGCGTACGATGATAATGAGTTAATCAGCCCGATGTTTGGACCTTCCGGTGTTTCAATCGGACACATACGGCCGTAGTGTGAATAGTGAACGTCACGTACTTCCATGCCGGCACGCTCACGTGTCAATCCACCCGGTCCGAGTGCAGATAAACGACGCTTATGAGTTAATTCAGCAAGCGGGTTCGTTTGATCCATGAATTGTGATAATTGAGAGCTTCCAAAGAACTCTTTAATCGACGCAATGACAGGACGAATATTAATCAATTGCTGCGGTGTAATCGTTGCTGTGTCTTGAATGGACATTCTTTCACGAACAACTCGCTCCATCCGCGACAAACCAATCCGGAATTGATTCTGCAACAGCTCTCCGACAGAACGAAGACGTCTGTTACCTAGATGGTCAATATCATCTGTATCGCCTACTCCGTGCAATAAATTGAAGAAGTAGCTAATCGATGCAATAATATCTGCCGATGTAATATTTTTAATTGGTTCAGCCACATAGGCATTGCCCAATACATTAATCACTTTTTCATTTTCATCGCCAGGAGCGTAAATTTTAATGCCTTGAAGGATGACTTCCTCATCCACTACTCCGCCAACAGGATTAAAGCTTTTGAAATTAATATTCTTTTCAAGAGCCGGCAAAATTCTGTCAAGGTTTCTCCTATCAAGGAGTGTACCTTTTTCAGCAATAATTTCGCCTGTTTCTGGATCGGCAAGTGACTCCGCTAAGCGTTGATTGAATAAACGGTTTTTAATATGGAGCTTTTTGTTAATCTTGTAACGGCCAACATTCGCTAAATCATAGCGCTTAGGGTCAAAGAAGCGTGACACCAATAAGCTCTTGGCATTGTCAACGGTCGGCGGTTCACCCGGACGAAGACGCTCATAAATTTCTAAAAGCGCTTTGTCAACACCCTCTGTGTTGTCCTTTTCAAGCGTGTTACGGATATACTCGTTATCCCCGATCAAATCAATGATTTCCTGATCGGAACCGAAGCCTAGTGCACGCAAAAGAACCGTAACGGGCAGTTTCCGAGTACGATCTATTCTCACATATACGACGTCTTTGGCGTCAGTTTCATATTCCAGCCAAGCGCCGCGGTTCGGAATGACAGTCGCTGTGAAGCCCTTTTTGCCGTTTTTATCAAGTTTTCCGCTAAAATAAACACTCGGTGAACGAACTAATTGTGAAACAATAACGCGTTCTGCTCCATTAATGACAAACGTACCCGTTTCCGTCATTAGTGGAAAATCACCCATGAAGACATCTTGATCTTTTACTTCGCCAGTTTCTTTGTTTACAAGACGTACTTTTACACGCAATGGAGCAGAATATGTAACGTCCCGTTCTTTTGATTCTTCAACAGAATACTTTGGATCGCCAAGGCTGTAATCAATAAATTCTAGTGATAGGTTACCAGTAAAGTCTTCGATTGGCGAAATATCCTGGAACATTTCACGCAATCCCTCATCCAGAAACCATTGATATGAAGAGGTTTGGATTTCAATAAGATTTGGTAATTCTAAAACTTCACTGATTCGTGCGTAACTTCTTCGTTGGCGGTGTCGTCCATACTGAACTAGTTGACCTGTCAACTGATTCACCCCTCAAATCAAGCGTTATTTAATAAATCTATTTACGTCTAGTAGAAGACCATATAGGAATCCTAGTAGACAAAAAGAAAAAGGGTTTTTTACTCAAAAACCACATTTTCACATTTCGACTATTATTTTGTCATCATTTCCTTCAAATTCCGTTTTTATACTTAAAAAATAAGTATTTTAAGGAATAAACCGGAAATTATTATGATGGCATTTTATAATGCTACCACAACTGACTTTTTGAGTCAACTATTTTATTGCTTTTATAATAAAATAGCCCTTTGATCTGTCAATCGTTTCTACGTGGGAAAATAATTCGTTTAATTTTTCAATTGCAGATGGTGCTCCTTGCTTCTTTTGAATAACAACCCAAATTTCGCCTCCAGAAACAAGATGCTCGCAGCTTTGTTCGAAAATTTCATGTACAATCTTTTTTCCTGCCCTAATCGGAGGATTGGTTAAAATGGCAGCAAAATTATTTTCCTTTACAGAAAATAACCGGTCGCTTTCATAGATCTCAACATTTTCAATCCGGTTTAGCACCGCATTTTCCTTCGCTAGCTGGATAGCCCGTTCATTAACATCCACCATGTGAACCCTACTGCCGGGATAAGCTTTAGCGATCGATAAACCAATCGGACCATAACCGCAGCCTACATCAAGCACAAGTCCTTCCGCTTCTGGCATAACAAAAGATTCAATTAATAAACGCGAGCCAAAATCAACTTCTCTTTTCGAAAAAACACCGTTGTCCGTTTTAAAGCGGAAATGATGGTTTTTCAACGTAAAATCCCAATAGATCGGATCACTATCAACATTTTGAGTTCGAGAATAGTAGTGTTCAGTCACCTGACTCACCTCCCGGGGAGTTTTAATTGAAGGTTTCCTGAGGATAAGCCAAAAAAAGCCCGCTTATACAGCGAGCTTTTTTATAGCAAAATTACTTAATTTCAACGTTAGCTCCAACTTCATCAAGCTTAGCTTTGATTGCTTCAGCGTCTTCTTTAGAGATACCTTCTTTAAGTGCTTTTGGAGTGTTGTCAACAAGGTCTTTTGCTTCTTTAAGTCCAAGACCAGTGATTTCACGAACAACTTTGATAACCTTGATTTTTTGGTCTCCAGCGCCAGCTAGGATAACATCAAATTCAGTTTGCTCTTCAACAGCAGCAGCACCAGCTCCGCCAACCATTGCTACAGGAGCAGCAGCAGTTACGCCAAATTCTTCTTCGATTGCTTTTACAAGATCGTTAAGTTCTAAAACAGTCATAGATTTAACTGCTTCAATGATTTGTTCTTTAGTCATGATTAAGTTTCCTCCTTAGTTTTCGTTCAAATTTATTAGTTTAACGCTAAGTTTAACTTACGCGCCTTGTTCTTCTTTTTGATCTGCCACAGCTTTTGCAGCAAGAGCAAGATTGCGAATTGGAGCTTGTAGTACGCTGAGTAGCATAGAAAGCAAGCCTTCGCGTGATGGTAGATCTGCAAGAGCTTTAATCTCTTCTGCCGTTGCGACGTTACCTTCGATTACACCTGCTTTAAGTTCAAGTGCCTCATGTTTTTTCGCAAAGTCATTTAAGATTTTAGCTGGTGCTACTACATCTTCCGTACTGAACGCGATTGCGTTCGGACCTGTTAATGCTTCATTTAAGCCAGCAAGCTCAGCTGCTTCAGCCGCACGACGTGTCATTGAGTTTTTGTAAACTTTGAATTCAACGCCTGCTTCACGAAGTTGTTTACGAAGTTCAGTTACTTCAGAAACTGTAAGTCCGCGGTAATCAACAACAACTGTTGATACACTCGCTTTTAACTTACCAGCAATTTCGTCAACGATCTGTTTTTTTACTTCGATTGCACTGCTCATCTTTACACCTCCTGTAGATTATCTACATTTATACCCGGCATGTAAATGCCTCCATATCAATCTAGACATGGAGGCAGCATATACTAGCTGAATCATCAGCCAATTCTATTCGCTACACCTCGGCAGGAAATTAAGCCTAACGGCACCTGCTGTCTACAGTACAAATGTTTATTATTTTAAACAACAAAATAGATTATAGTAAATTTATTTTGTTTTGTCAATTGGAAGATTTTACTTAACTGCAACAGATGAAGGATCTACCTTAACACCAGGGCCCATTGTTGAAGCAACTGTTACGTTCTTCATGTACGTACCTTTAGCAGCAGCAGGTTTTACTTTTACCATTGTTTCAAATACAGTGTTGAAGTTTTCAACAAGCTTTTCGTTTTCGAAAGAAGCTTTGCCGATTGGCACATGAATGTTACCAGACTTATCAACGCGGTATTCAACTTTACCTGCTTTGATTTCATTGATTGCTCTTGTTACATCAAATGTAACAGTACCGGTTTTAGGGTTTGGCATTAAGCCTTTAGGTCCTAATACACGTCCAAGTTTACCAACTTCACCCATCATGTCAGGAGTTGCTACGATGACATCAAAGTCAAACCAACCTTGTTGGATTTTGTTGATGTATTCTGCATCGCCTACATAATCAGCACCAGCCGCTTCCGCTTCCTTCACTTTCTCACCCTTCGCGAATACTAAAACGCGTTGAGTTTTACCAGTTCCGTTTGGAAGTACAACTGCGCCACGGATTTGTTGGTCAGCTTTCTTAGGGTCAACGCCTAAACGGAAAGCTACTTCAAGAGTCGCATCAAATTTTGTGTAGTTTGTTTTCTTTGCAAGGTCAATTGCTTCTGCAATCGGGTAAGCTTTTAAGCGATCTACAAGCTTTGAAGCTTCTAAATACTTTTTACCTTTTTTAGCCATTTTTATTTCCTCCTAGAATGTGGTTTTAACGTTGAATAACTCCCACGAAAAAGGTTGCGAGTGAACAATCAGCTACGCAACCCCATCATTTCAACAATAATTTACATGGATTAGTCTTCGATCGTGATACCCATGCTGCGTGCAGTACCTTCAACCATGCGCATTGCTGCTTCGACGCTAGCTGCGTTAAGGTCAGGCATTTTTTGTTCCGCAATCTCGCGTACTTTATCACGCTTTACTGTTGCTACTTTATTACGGTTAGGTTCACCTGAACCAGACTGAATTCCAGCTGCTACTTTTAAAAGAACTGCAGCAGGAGGAGTTTTCGTAATAAATGTAAATGAACGGTCTTCAAATACCGTGATTTCAACAGGAATGATTAATCCAGCTTGATCTGCTGTACGAGCATTAAATTCCTTACAGAATCCCATGATATTAACACCAGCTTGACCTAATGCAGGACCAACCGGCGGCGCTGGATTAGCTTTACCAGCAGGAATTTGTAATTTAACGACTTTAATTACTTTTTTAGCCACGAGACACACCTCCTTAAAGTCCGTGATGTGGTAAATGGGATCACAAGGAACCCTCCCACTCAGGCATTCGTCTTTATATAAAAATCATAAAGAACTATACAATAGTCTTGTCTCACATTGGAGACATACTGACCTTTGAAATATTACCACTTTTTAAAAATGATTTCAAGTTTTTTTACAATATAAGATTATTTTTCTTTAAAAATTGCCTGAAATGTGCACTTACAATTTTTCAATTTGTGTAAATTCTAGTTCTACTGGGGTATCGCGGCCGAACATATTGACTAGAACCTTTAGCTTTGCTTTGTCCTTGTCCATTTCTTCCACTGAACCAGTAAAGTTCGCAAATGGACCCTCTTTTACACGGACCGTTTCACCAATTTCATAATCTACATCGACCCGTTTCTCTTCCACACCCATGCGCTTCAGTAACCCTATTACTTCTTCCGGCAACAACGGTGTCGGTTTTGAACCCGAACCGGCAGAGCCGACGAATCCAGTAACACCAGGGGTATTCCGTACGACATACCAGGAATCATCTGTCATCACAAGCTCGACCAATACATACCCAGGGAAGACCTTCCGCTTCACAACTTTTTTCTTGCCATTTTTGATTTCTGTTTCTTCTTCTTCAGGGACAACGACACGGAAAATTTTATCCGACATGCCCATTGATTCCACCCGTTTTTCTAAATTCGCTTTTACTTTATTTTCATAACCTGAGTAAGTATGGACAACATACCAATTCTTTTCCATTTCAGAGGACTAAATGTCCTTCCCTCCCTATACTAACCTTATTATTTGATTTACAAAGTATAAAATTTTGACTTTGAGAAATGTCCAGCTCCAGCGCCCTAGCGGCTAGTGTCCTTCGCTCTCCGCCCTACGATAAGTCAACAACGAATCGCCTTCGGCTCTTCGTGTTTCCTTTATCTCGGTTGGAGTGCTCCAGGCCATACGCCGCTGAACAGGGCGCTTGCGCTTTTCTTTTAGACAAATTAAAAAACCCGTCAAAACGGGCTTTTAGTTAAAAATTCCTTTATTGATTACCATTATACCATGAATGATGACGGATTATTCAAGAATTAGACGAATCAATTTTGAAATCCCCAAATCCAGAACGGCAAAGAACACTCCAAAAAAAACAACGGTTGATAAAACTGTAATCGTTGAACGAGTCAGTTCGGCACGCTTTGGCCAGCTTACCTTTCTCATTTCACGGACAATATCACTGAAGAACTTCTTAATACGCTGCATATTTCGAACCCCCAACTATCTTTATCAGCAATGCTAGTATCTATAATTATTATTTTGTTTCCCTGTGGATGGTATGGGTTGCGCAAGTTTTACAAAACTTCTTTAATTCTAAACGTTCGGTTTGCTCCTGCTTGCCGGCAGTCGAATAATTCCGTGAGCCGCACTCAGCACAGGCAAGGATAACTTTTTTGTTCATATTCGACACCTTTAGTCATTTTTCTATAATTTCTTTAAAAATGTAACACGACCCCTAATTATTGTCAATATCCACTGAGAGCGGATTCATATGAATGACATAAATCCTTTTTCGCTATTACAGTGAAAATTCACGAATTTCTAAGTAACGTTCTAGCTTTCTTTTCACACGCTGGAGAGCATTATCAATCGATTTAACATGACGATTCAGTTCCTCAGAAATTTCCTGATAGGATTGGCCATCTAAATAAAGCGCCAATACTTTCCTTTCCAAGTCACTTAATAATTCCGTCATTTTCACTTCAATGTGGTCAAATTCTTCCTGATTAATGATTAACTCTTCGGGATCCAATACCTTCGCTCCAGACAAGACATCCATTAAGGTTCGGTCTGATTCTTCATCATAAATAGGCTTGTCCAAAGATACATAAGAATTTAGCGGAATATGCTTTTGCCGTGTTGCAGTCTTAATTGCCGTGATAATTTGGCGGGTTATGCATAGCTCGGCAAATGCTTTAAACGAGGTAAGCTTGTCCTCTCGGAAATCACGAATCGCCTTATAAAGGCCAATCATCCCCTCCTGGACGATATCCTCTTTATCTGCTCCAATTAAAAAATAGGATCTTGCTTTTGCACGCACAAAATTACGATACTTATGGATTAAATAATCCAATGCTTCACTATCACCTTGGTGTACCAAATCGACAATTCCTTCGTCTTCCATCACGAAAAAATGCTCGTTGATCTTAGTTCCGAATTCCGTACTCAAAGTAGATCCCCTCCACCCGAACGTGCATAGATATTACTAGTATACATTAGAAATTTTTTGAAGTCGAGGTTCATTTCTGTCCTCTGCGCCATTTTTCGAAAATTTCTGCCATTTCATCACTAATCGGAATTTTGGAAACTGGTTTCTTTTCCTGAATCTTTTTTACTTTCTTTTCAATGCCTTTTTCGATTGATGACATTTCCAGCAGCAGTTCCCGAGCGGACTTACGTAAAGCGCCTTGTCCAAAAATCGCCCATTGCTCTGTGAAATCCGAGGTAGCTACATGAACTTGTGTTTTCCGATTACTTAGACTAATGGCCATTTTTTCAATCCGCTCATCTGCTGTTTCATTTTCCTTTGTAAAAATGACTTCTACTTTATGATTCTTATATTTTTTCTCTGTCCCTTGCACATAATAGGCATCAAATACAACAATGACTCGGTAGCCGGAAAACGCTTGATATTCCGCCATTCTTTCAACCAAGCGATCCCTTGCGGCGGGTAAATCCCGCTCCTTTAATGCCCTTAGCTCCGGCCAGGCTCCGATAATGTTATATCCGTCGACAAGCAGGATATCCATATGCTACCTCGCAAGCGGGTGCCGTTTACGATAAACCTCATACATAAGCAGGGATGCCGCGACCGATGCATTTAACGAGGTCACTTTTCCGACCATCGGCAACTGAATCAGAAAATCGCATTTATCACGAATTAACCGTCCCATTCCTTTTCCCTCGCTGCCGATTACTAAACCAAGCGGAAGCGTACCATCCAGCTGGCGATAATCTTCCTTTCCTTTCGCATCGGTACCGGCAATCCAAACACCCCGTTCTTTTAATTCATCAATTGTCCGCGCCATATTGGTCACTCGGACAACCGGGATATATTCAATTGCGCCCGTTGAAGCTTTGGCAACGGTAGCCGTTAACCCCACTGCCCTTCGCTTTGGAATAATAATGCCATGCGCCCCGGCTGCATCAGCCGTTCTCATAATCGAGCCAAGATTATGTGGATCCTCAATTTCATCCAACAGTAAAAAGAATGGGGATTCGTTCTTTTTCTCTGCTGCAGCAAATAAATCATCCATTTCTGCATATTGATAGGCAGCGACATAGGCCAGCACCCCTTGATGATTTTGATCGGTGATTTGATCGATTTTCTTCTTCGGGACAAATTGGACAATCACTTGTGCTTCCTTGGCCAATTGGGTAATCTGCTGCATTTGACCTCGCTGTGACCCCTCCGCTATAAGGATTTTATTAATATCCCTTTCCGATTTAAGTGCCTCGATCACAGGATTCTTTCCAACGATATATTCCTGGTTCATAATCCCGTTCCTCCTTTCAGATCATCAACATATAGAAATGCCTTCTCCACGAGCTCTTCCAGTCGTTCCTTTTTACCTTCCAAAAATAAATACCCCATTAACGCCTCAAACGCTGTGCTGTAACGATAGGTCTGCACATCCGTATTTTTCGGAACCGTGCCTGACTTTGCATTTCTGCCGCGCATGACCACCGCTGCTTCTTCGTCAGTTAAAATGTGAATATCCATTAAGTGAAAAAGAATTTGACATTGTGCCTTTGCCGAAACGTACTTGGTCGCTAAACGATGCAATTGATGCGGTCTTACCTTGCCGTTATAGAGAAGATGCCGTCTTACATACGACTCAAAAACTGCATCTCCCATATAGGCCAGGGCGAGGCTATTCAATTGTTTCGCATTGATGTTGTTTTCATAATCAAGCATGAATTAGCCTCTTTTCCACCTTGTACCTTGTGCGGTATCTTCTAAAATAATATTCATTTCTTTTAGCTGATCTCTGATTTGATCAGATAATTGGAAATTGCGGTCCTTCCGCGCCTGGTTTCGCTTTTCAATCAGCGCGTCAATTTCCTCGTCAAGCATTTCCTCCGTTCCAAGTGAAAGTCCGAGCACTTGGAATAGTTCCTCAAATTGATTGACAAAGGCATCAATGACTTCTACTGCCGTATTTTTCTCTAACAGGTAATAATTGGCCAGCTTAGAAAGTTCAAACAAAACGGATATTGCTAAAGCGGTATTAAAATCATCATCCATTGCTTCAATAAACTGGTCTTTTAAGGCGGCTATTTTATCCAGCCACTCCTGGTTATGGTCAGTTAAGTCAGTACTTGCTTCTTTCCGGTGTTTTAAATTTTGATAAGAAGTGGTCAGACGTTCTAGAGCAGCTTTTGTGCTCTCCAATAATTCTTCGCTGTAATTAATCGGATTCCGGTAATGAACAGACAGCATAAAGAATCGTAACACTTGTGGATCATGGTGTTTAATAATGTCATGAACCAAAACAAAGTTACCTAATGACTTTGACATTTTTTCATTATCAATATTGATATAGCCATTATGCATCCAGTAACGTGAGAACTGCTTACCTGATAAAGCTTCCGATTGGGCGATCTCGTTTTCATGGTGCGGGAAGGTTAAATCCTGTCCCCCCGCATGGATATCGATCGTTTCACCGAGATACTTTTTTGCCATCGCCGAGCATTCAATATGCCAGCCCGGCCGTCCCGGCCCCCATGGGCTCTCCCAGAAAATTTCCCCTTCCTTGACAGCTTTCCATAAGGCAAAGTCCAAATCATCCTGTTTCTTATCACCGACTTCAATCCTTGCTCCGACCTGCAGATCATCGATGGATTGGTGAGAAAGTTTGCCGTATTCATCAAATCGGCGAGTGCGGAAGTATACATCTCCTTCTGATTCATATGCATAGCCCTTTTCGACTAATTGGCTGATGAAATCAATAATGATATCCATGTTTTCCATAACGCGAGGATGGATATCTGCTTTTTTGCAGCCTAATGCGGTGACATCTTCAAAATAAGCATGAATGAAGCGGTCAGCAATTGCTGGAACATCTTCTCCCAACTGATTGGCTGCCCGAATTAACTTGTCATCTACATCGGTAAAGTTGGATACAAATTTGACATCATAGCCGCGGTATTCAAAATAACGTCTGACCGTATCAAATACAATTGCCGGACGGGCATTGCCAATATGGATATAATTATAGACGGTTGGACCGCAGACATACATTTTCACTTTTCCTTCTTCAAGTGGTATGAATGCTTCCTTTTTTCTTGTTAATGTATTATAAAGTTGAATGGCCATTGACTTTAATCCTTTCTTCTTTTAATTCATCCAATTCTTGCTTCAACATATTTAATTCTGTCTGCATTTCTTTTAAACGGTCAGCAACCGGATCCGGCAGGTTGCAGTGGTCTAAGTCTTTATCTTTATTAATTCGTTTTCCGTCCTGAATAACCACCCTGCCAGGAATCCCTACAACTGTTGAATTAGGGGGAACCTCTATTAAGACTACAGAGCCTCCGCCAATTTTGGAATTTTCCCCAATGGTAATCGAACCCAGCACCTTTGCACCCGTGGCAATAAGGACATTATCTCTAATGGTAGGATGCCGTTTCCCCTTTTCTTTACCCGTTCCGCCAAGCGTTACTCCTTGATATATAGTTACATTATCCCCAATTTCACATGTTTCTCCTATGACGACTCCCATTCCATGGTCAATAAAAAATCTCCTGCCTATTTTTGCCCCAGGATGGATTTCAATCCCCGTAAAAAATCGGCTTACTTGTGAGATAACACGTGCAATGAAAAATAATTTTCGGTTAAAGAATGCGTGTGCGAACCGGTGTGCCCATATGGCATGTAAGCCTGAATACGTTAAGATGACTTCCATGTAGCTTCTTGCAGCTGGATCTTGTTCAAAAACAACCTCAACGTCCTCCTTCAACTTTTTGAACATCGCTATTCCCCCTGTTTTAATATCAGATTTTATTAAAGGCATCAGTTGTTTTTTTTTATACCTTAACTGCCCTTATGATTGTCTAAGCCCGAATACATCTTTTTTCCGGATTTTTTCGGTGAAACGGGCTCCAATAGCCTTGATTGGACACCCTTTTACCAATTTTTCTGGCGGAACGGGCTCCAATAGCCTGGATTGGACACCCTTTTACCAATTTTTCCGACGGAACGGGCTCCAATAGCCTGGATTGGACACCCTTTTACCAATTTTTCTGGCGGAACGGGCTCCAATAGCCTTGATTGGACACCCTTTTACCAATTTTTCCGACGGAACGGGCTCCAATAGCCTGGATTGGACACCCTTTTACCAATTTTTCCGACGGAACGGGCTCCAATAGCCTGGATTGGACACCCTTTTACCAATTTTTCTGGCGGAACGGGCTCCAATAGCCTGGATTGGACACCCTTTTACCAATTTTTCCGACGGAACGGGCTCCAATAGCCTTGATTGGACACCCTTTTACCAATTTTTCTGGTGGAACGGGCTCCAATAGCCTTGATTGGACACCCTTTTACCAATTTTTCTGGCAGAACGGGCTCCAATAGCCTTGATTGGGTACCCTTTTACCAATTTTTCTGGCGGAACGGGCTCCAATAGCCTTGATTGGATACCCTTTTACCAATTTTTCTGGCGGAACGGGCTCCAATAGCCTGGATTCGGTACCCTTTTACCAATTTTTCTGGTGAAACGGGCTCCAATAGCCTTGATTGGACACCCTTTTACCAATTTTTCTGGCGGAACGGGCTCCAATAGCCTGGATCACAGTTATGATGGACTTTTCACATCATGTTTTCCTTCAAAAAGTCCTTCATCACGGCTATGTTGCGACTTTTTGATAAAATAAAAGCGCCTCTGTCATTTCGACAGAGACGCATGATGCGTGGTTCCACTCTGATTAGACCGATTAGCTTCGCGCGCCTTCGTAAAGAATACGGGCATCCTGAGCTAAAAAGTCTCACTCTAACTGTTAACGGAAGGTTCCGCCCATATCTACTAGAAGTTGACTCTTTTCGAAATGGGGCTCAGAGGTGCATTTCAAATCAGGAGGGGCTTAAACCACTTTCAGCCGGTGATGGTTCTCTCTTTCAAGCATCCTTTTTCTACTTTTCCTCTTCTACGCTTTTGCATGTATGAAATTACTTTCTTTTACTATATTACATTTCCTCTTGATTGTTAACCAATAATTTTATGAATTCTTTTTTGAACTTTATTCTTTCCTAGAAGTTCAATCGACTGCGGCAGGTCTGGACCGTGGGTCTGCCCTGTTACTGCGGCACGAATCGGCATAAACAGATTTTTCCCTTTTTGGCCGGTGGTCTTTTGGACTGCCTTCATGGCTGCCTTGATGCCCTCCGCCTTAAAGCTGTCAAGCTGATCCAGTTCAACGGAAAATGCCTTTAACACTTCCGGGACTGTTTCCCCTGCTAAAATTTCCTTCGCGTCTTCTTCGTATTCAGCATCCTCTTTAAAGAACATGTCTGACAGCTCCACGATTTCCGCACCAAAGCTCATTTTTTCTTGTAAAAGTGCTACTAAATCGCGGGCCCATTGATGCTCTTCATCGGTCATATTGGCACTTACACGACCTGCCTTAACTAAATGCGGCAATGAAAGCTCTAGAACGCGCTCAACCTCAATCTTTTTCATGTATTGGTTGTTCATCCAGGTAAGCTTTTGCTTATCAAATAACGCAGGTGATTTAGACAGACGGGCGGCATCAAAGATCTCAATAAATTCCTTCTTAGAGTACAGCTCTTCTTCACCAGCAGGGGACCATCCAAGCAGGGTGATAAAGTTAAACAATGCTTCCGGAAGATAGCCCAATTCCTCATATTGTTCAATAAACTGAATAATTGATTCATCGCGCTTACTTAACTTCTTTCTGCTTTCGTTAACGATTAATGTCATATGTCCAAAAATCGGCGCTTCCCAGCCTAATGCTTCATAGACCATTAATTGCTTTGGTGTATTGGAAATATGATCATCACCGCGCAGAACATGAGAGATTTTCATTAAATAATCGTCAACAGTTACCGCAAAATTATAGGTTGGTGTGCCATCCTTTTTGATGATGACCCAATCGCCCATTCCTTCTGATTCGAAAGAAACCGTTCCTTTTACTAGATCATCAAATGAATAGGTCTTTCCTTCCGGCACAGCAATCCGAATGCTTGGTTTGCGGCCTTCTTGTTCCAGGCTGCAGCGGTCTTCCTCTGTTAAATGACGGCATTTACCGGAATAATGTGGGGTTTCGCCCCGCTCTGTCTGTGCCTCCCGCTCTGCTTCCAGCTCTTCTTCGGTGCAATAGCACGGATAGGCATGCCCCTCGTTTAATAATTGCTTGTAGTAGGTTTCGTAGATCTCATTTCTTTCGGATTGACGGTAGGGGCCATATTCTCCGCCGACATCGACACCTTCATCCCAATCCATTCCAAGCCAGGCTAAATATTTTAATTGACTTTCCTCACCGCCGGCAATGTTCCGCTTCTTATCGGTATCCTCAATTCGAATAATAAATTTTCCGCCTTGGCTGCGAGCAAATAAATAATTGAATAACGCTGTACGGGCATTTCCAATATGTAAATGTCCTGTTGGACTTGGCGCATATCTTACACGAATGTCATTTGACATGATCATGCCTCCATGAATAATTAGTATGTTTTCAACTGATTATTGTATCATTTCTTTTTCAATAAAACTACTACTTGGGAGGCAATGCCTTCTCCTCTGCCGGTGAATCCGAGCTTCTCTGTCGTTGTCGCCTTTACATTGATTTGTTCCGGTTCTGCTTCAAGTAATTCTGCAATCCTTACTCTCATTTGCTCGATATACGGTGCCATTTTTGGCTTTTGTGCAATAATCGTACAATCGGCATTTACAAGTTCGTAGCCCTTATCCTTTACCAGCTGCCAAACATGCTCCATCAGCTTTGCGGAATCTGCATCTTTAAAATTCGGATCAGTATCGGGGAAGTGTCTGCCGATATCCCCTTCTCCAATTGCCCCAAGACAGGCATCCGTAACAGTATGTAATAACACATCGGCATCGGAATGCCCCAATAAACCTTTTTCGTATGGAATTGTAATACCGCCAATAATAAGCGGACGCCCTTCTGTTAATTGATGAACATCAAAGCCCTGCCCAATCCGAAACATTAGCAAAACTCCTTTTCTCTCTTTTTCAAAATAGCTTCAGCAAAGAATAAATCTTCAGGTGTTGTCAATTTGATATTGTCGTAATCGCCTTCTACCACGGAAACAGGAACATTCAGACGCTCTACTAAACTGGAATCATCCGTTCCAAGAAAGTGGTCCCTTTCTGCCTTTTCATAGGCTTCCCGAAGGATGGAAATACGAAAAGCTTGTGGGGTTTGAACAGCCCACAAGCTTGAACGTTCGACAGTTTCCACTACCACACCATCTTGTACTTTTTTCATGGTGTCTTTTGCCGGTACCCCAATAATAGCCGCACCGGTTTCTCTTGCTGTTTCTGTTAAACGGTGGATATGTCCCTTGCGAATAAAAGGACGTGCTGCATCATGAACAAGAACAATCCCATTGGATTCTACTGTTTTGAGGGCATTATAAATGCTGTGCTGTCGTTCATCCCCGCCAGGCACCAAATTCAATACCTTTCTCACGCGGTACTTTCTAAGCAATGCTTTAAATTCCTGTTCGTCCTGAGGATGAATGGCTAGAATAATGCCCTCGCAGTCTTCATCCTCCTCAAATACTCTCAATGTATGGACGAGCACCGGCATTCCTTTCAGCTCTAATAAAAGCTTATTTTTCCCCGCTCGCATTCTTTTCCCCAGGCCAGCCGCCGGAAGAATGACTTGGTAAGTCATAAAAAAACCCCATTCTGTCTATCTATATCTAGTGATCTATGTCCCGTTATAGCGCCTTTTCTAATAATTTGGGCTTGGCAAAGATCATTCTGCCGGCGGATGTCTGAAGTACACTTGTCACCAGTACCTCAATTCGCTTGCCGATATATTCTCTGCCTTCCTCGACAACAATCATGGTTCCATCGTCTAAATAGGCTACACCTTGATGATACTCTTTACCATCCTTAATGACTTGAACCGTTAATTCTTCTCCCGGAAGGACAACCGGCTTCACAGCGTTGGCCAAATCATTAATGTTTAGTACCGTGACATTCTGCAGTTCACACACTTTATTTAAGTTAAAGTCATTCGTAACCAGGATGCCATTTGTTAATTTCGCCAGCTTCACGAGCTTCGAATCGACTTCGCTAATTTCTTCAAAATCACCCTCATATATTTCTACTTTAATCGAGAGTTCCTTTTGAATCCGGTTTAATATATCCAGGCCTCTGCGGCCGCGGTTTCGTTTCAACACATCAGAGGAATCAGCAATGTGCTGTAACTCCTCAAGAACGAACTGAGGAATGACAATGGTCCCCTCCAAAAATCCTGTCTGGCAAATATCGGCTACTCGCCCATCAATAATGACGCTTGTATCCAATATTTTCAATTCCTTACCGGATGTCTTTTCAGCTTCTTCTTCCCCAGCCTTTTTCTTGCTGTTGCGATTACCAAAAAGGTTTAAAAGTTCATCCCGCTTTTTAAATCCGACTTGAAAACCCATGTAGCCAAATAAAAGGGTAAGCAAGATAGGCGCAACGGCATTTAAGATCGGCACCTGAACGGCATTAAGGGCAAAACTGATTAAAAAGGCAACTAGCAACCCGAAAATTAAGCCTACACTGCCAAAAAGCACGTCTGTTACAGGAATTTTCACTAAAGAATCTTCAGCCCATTTAATAAAATTAAAGACATAATCTACTGCCCAAAAGGTAATAAGATAAAAAATAATAGCACCTAAAATAGCAGTGACATATGAATTATTAATCAGTGGAATGTCATTCATGTTAATTAATACGAACAATTCCGGTAATAAAAGTATACCAAGCGTACCGCCCATAATGAGGAAGCAAGCTTGCACAATTCGTTTTAACATTCCTTCACCTCCTCTAATTCATTATAAACATATTCTTAAAATTGAAACCTTGATTTGGTGATTATTTTTCTAAATTGTAAACGATTTGAAATCAAATTGTTATGTTAAATTCTTACTCCTCATAGGGTAGCATTGGAAAAATTCTCTGTCAAACAAATTAAAGTTTTCAATTTTAGCACATGCGAAATGCCTTTTCAACGATTTTTATAAGTGTCGATCAGTATACAGCCTCTCTTTAACTAATTTAAAGCCTTCTTTTATTTTTTTCGCCCGAACTTCGCCAATTCCTTCTACATCATCTAGTTCCTCCACTGTGGCGGGGATAATTTTCGCCAGCACCCCAAATGAACTAATGAGGTTTTCAATAATAACCGAGGGGAGCCGTGGAATCTTATGCAGGATCCGGTAGCCTCTTGGATGTTTATGCTCATCAAGATGAACATAACCTTGATAGCCTAATAATTTTAATAAAACCATATCTTCAATTGTCCCGCTTGCCGTTAATGCTTGCATTCGCTGCAGCACCTCTTTAGCCTTTAAATCCCGTTCGAAGGCATAATCTTTCATAAGCAGCATCGTCTCTTCTTCCAAATCCGTTAAAATTTCATTCATTTGCAGGCGAATAAGACGGCCTTCCGTCCCAAGTTCGTGCAGATAGGTGACTAGTTCGTTTTTAATTTTCAGGACCATTTCAAAGCGGCGGAGGACAAGTAAAACATCATTATATGTAACGGATTCCTCGAACTCTAAGACGCTTAAATTGGTTATACTTTGCTCGAGGACAACTTTATACTTCTCAAGCGTTTGAATAGCTTGATTGGCCTTTGTCAGGATGACCGCAATGTCTTTTAAGGCATAGCGAAAATTCCCCTGATACAAGGTAATCACGTTTCTTCTTTGGGAAATAGCAATCACTAAGGCTTTTGTTTGTTTGGCTACCCGTTCAGCCGTGCGATGCCGCATCCCGGTTTCGGATGCAGCGATTTCTGAATTTGGAACAAGCTGGGCGTTGGCAAAAAGAATCTTGTTTCCTAACTCATTTAAAATGATGGCCCCATCCATTTTTGCCAATTCATATAAAAAGCTTGGCGAAAAGGGGCAATTGATTTCAAAACCGCCATCAACGATCCCTTTCACCTTTTCATTATAGCCAACAACAATGAGTCCACCAGTATTCGCCCGGAGGACATTATCAATTCCCTCCCGGATCGGTGTGCCGGGTGCAATGAACTGCAATACATCACTGACAGATTGTTCACCAAGCTTTTTACTATCCACCTGTTACCCTCCCAACGCTGCTTGGAGTGCCTCACTAACGGATGAAACACCAATGAGTTGAACCCCTTTTGGCCCCGTCCAGCCGCTTAAATTATTTGCCGGTAATATCACGCGCTCAAAGCCTAGTTTTGCGGCCTCTTGGACCCGCTGCTCAATTCTAGATACCCTTCTTACCTCACCGGTTAAACCTACTTCGCCAATAATACAGTCAGTTGGCCTGGTCGGACGGTCCCGGAAACTGGAGGCAATACTGACAGCGATGGCTAAATCAATCGCCGGTTCATCCAACTTAACACCACCGGCCACCTTTAAATAGGCATCTTGATTCGCAAGCAGCATCCCAACCCGCTTTTCTAAGACGGCCATTAAGAGAGGCACACGGTTGTGATCAATTCCTGTCGCCATTCTTCTTGGGTTTCCAAAGCTCGTTGGCGAAATTAATGCTTGGATTTCAACGAGAACCGGACGGGTTCCTTCCATGGAAGCCACGACTGTTGAGCCTGCTGCTCCCCTGGACCGTTCCTCAAGAAAGATTTCTGATGGATTTCCTACTTCCTCAAGGCCAAATTCCTTCATTTCAAAAATACCCATTTCATTCGTGGAACCAAAGCGGTTCTTCACTGCCCGTAAAATACGGTATGTGTGATGTCTTTCCCCTTCAAAATAAAGCACGGTATCCACCATATGCTCAAGCAACCTCGGACCGGCGATCGATCCCTCCTTTGTTACGTGTCCAACAATAAAAATGGCAATCCCTTTTGTCTTACCAATTCTCATTAATTCAGAGGTACATTCACGAACCTGTGACACACTTCCCGGAGCCGATGTCACATCCGGGTGAAAAACAGTTTGGATGGAATCAATAATGACAAAGCTCGGATTGGTGCTGTCAATTGTCCGGTTAATTTCCTCCAAATTTGTTTCTGCATAAACCAATAGATTTTCTGAGGCAATCCCTAATCGTTCCGCCCGAAGCTTTGTCTGGCGTAACGACTCTTCACCAGATATGTATAAAACCTGATTCCCTTTACTTGCAAGCTGTGAAGATACCTGCAGCAGAAGGGTAGATTTCCCAATCCCCGGGTCTCCGCCAATTAATACTAACGAACCCTTTACCACACCGCCGCCCAGAACACGATTTAGCTCATTTAAGTCGGTCTGGATCCTTGGTTCATTTTCCATTTCAATCGAATTAATGGGCATTGGTTTTGCTGCTAGCGTCGATCCCCCCTGAGAATGGGCAAATGCCCCCCTTCTCGTAGCACCCGTTACTTCTACTTCCTCAATCATCTTATTCCATTGTCCGCAGCCTGGGCATTTCCCCATCCACTTTGGCGATTCATACCCGCATTCCTGACACATAAATTTTGTTTTTCGTTTAGCCATCCGACTCTACCTCACTTGCTGACTCTAAAATGAAAAAAGAGGTACACGGGTTGACTTTATTCACGTGTACCTCTTGCCTGTGTTGTTAAACAAGTTTGATTATTGGTTCAAACAAAATTATTTTACTAAGCTTGTTTTTTCGGCCATTCTCACAATAAATTCGCCATTATCTACATCAATTATTGCAAGTTGGCCAGTTAATAGAGTTCCTTTTAATAATTCCTCAGAGAGACGGTCTTCAATATGTTTTTGAATTGCCCGTCTAAGCGGCCTTGCCCCGTATTCAGGGTCGTACCCTTCCTGCGAAATTTTCTCCCTTGCTGCTTCAGTTAATTCCAGTGAAATATCTTGTTCTTTTAAGCGTTTGATTAACTGATCAGATAGCAATGTGACAATTTCATTTAAATGCTTTCTTTCTAACGCATGGAAAACAATAATTTCATCGATTCGATTCAAGAACTCCGGACGGAAGGCTTTCTTTAATTCATCCATCACTTTACCCTTCATATCTTTGTAATCCTGTTCCCCATCTTGAATATTAAAGCCCACATATTTGTTTCGTTTCAGTGCCTCTGCGCCGACATTGGACGTCATAATCAACACCGTGTTCCGGAAATCTACGGTTCTTCCCTTAGAATCCGTTAAACGGCCATCTTCAAGTACTTGGAGCAAAATATTAAATACATCCGGATGTGCCTTTTCAATTTCGTCAAGCAGTATGACAGAGTAAGGTTTTCTCCGGACCTTTTCCGTTAATTGTCCGCCTTCTTCATAGCCGACATATCCTGGAGGTGATCCAACAAGTCTTGATGTGGAATGCTTTTCCATATACTCAGACATATCGATCCGAATCATTGCATCTTCATCGCCAAACATCGCTTCAGCAAGGGCACGGGCTAATTCTGTTTTTCCGACCCCGGTTGGTCCCAGGAAGACAAAGGAACCGATTGGACGTTTTGGATCTTTTAATCCCGCTCTTGCACGGCGGACTGCCTTTGAAACAGCTTTGACTGCTTCCTCTTGACCGATAATCCGAGAATGAAGCACTTCTTCTAAATTAAGTAACTTCGCTGTTTCCGTTTCAGCAAGCTTAGAAACAGGCACTCCGGTCCAGCTGGATACCACGCTTGCGATATCTTCAACCGTTACCTCATTGTTTTCTTTCCCTTGCTTTTCCTTCCACGTCTTCTTCGTTTCTTCAAGCTGCTCGCGAAGACGTTGTTCCGTATCCCTTAAGGAGGCTGCCTTTTCAAATTCTTGACTTTGGACAGCGGCATCCTTTTCTTTTCTTACCTCCTCAAGCTTTACCTCTAATTCCTTTAAGTTTGGAGGAGTGGTATAAGAGCGAAGCCGTACCTTTGATCCTGCTTCATCGATTAGGTCAATCGCTTTATCAGGCAGAAATCTGTCTGAAATATAGCGGTCTGAAAGCTTAACAGCTGCTTTGATCGCCTCATCCGTAATAGAAACACGGTGGTGTGCCTCATAACGGTCACGCAATCCTTCTAAAATTTGTACTGATTCTTCAGCCGTTGGTTCATCGACGCGAATCGGCTGGAAGCGTCGTTCTAACGCTGCATCTTTTTCAATGTATTTACGATATTCATCCAGTGTGGTTGCCCCAATACATTGAAGCTCACCACGGGCAAGCGATGGCTTTAAGATATTGGAGGCATCGATTGCACCCTCCGCGCCGCCTGCGCCAATTAAGGTATGGAGTTCATCAATGAATAAAATGATATTTCCTGCCTGGCGAATTTCATCCATTACTTTCTTCAAGCGGTCCTCGAACTCACCGCGATATTTTGTTCCTGCAACAACAGTGCCCATATCGAGTGTCATGACACGTTTATCACGAAGAATCTCCGGCACTTCATTATTAACAATTTGTTGAGCGAGGCCTTCAGCAATCGCTGTTTTTCCGACTCCAGGTTCACCGATTAATACCGGATTATTTTTAGTTCGACGGCTCAGCACCTCAATGACACGCTGAATTTCTTTACTGCGTCCAATCACAGGATCTAGGCTTCCTTCTCTGGCAATCGACGTTAAGTCTCTTGCAAGACTATCCAATGTCGGCGTATTTGCAGTAGCAGACGCACCACCCTGATGACCGCTTGAATCATTGCTTCCTAATAATTGCAGTACTTGCTGACGTGCTTTATTTAAGCTGACGCCAAGATTATTAAGGACCCTTGCAGCCACTCCTTCTCCCTCGCGGATTAAGCCAAGGAGAATATGCTCTGTACCGACATAGGAATGACCTAATTTTCGCGCCTCATCCATTGATAGTTCAATAACCTTTTTAGCTCTAGGAGTATAGTGAATGGTTTGAGAGGTTTCTTGTCCTTTGCCAATTAGATTTTCAACTTCCTTTTGGATTTTTTCAGAACCTAAACCAAGTCCATAAAGTGCTTTTGCCGCAATTCCTTCACCTTCGCGAACCAGCCCTAACAAAATATGCTCTGTCCCAATGTTGTTATGTCCCAGGCGGATAGCTTCCTCTTGTGCCAAAGCAAGAACCTTTTGTGCTCTTTCGGTAAAACGTCCAAACATCATATTCTCTTCCTCCTCACCTATTATCATTCTCCATTTTTATTCGATCCCTAATTAATGCCGCTCTTCGAATATCCCTTTCATGCGGCCGCAATGGTCCGCCGGCATATTGCTGAAGAAAACCCGGCTGGGTCAAAATCATTAATTCGTTTAATATCGTTTTCGGCATATTTTCGATAAACCCCATATCGATCCCAAGCCTTACATCGGATAAACATCTAGCCGCTTCTTTTGATTCAATAATCCGGCTATTCGTTAAAACTCCTAAGGAGCGATATACCCTGTCTTCTAATTGTATGTTTGAAGTTTTTCGTAATGCTTCACGTGCAGACCTTTCTTGAGAAATTAGCTGGCCTACAACTCCCATCAAATCGCGGCTAATATCCTCTTCTGACTTTCCAAGCGTAATTTGATTGGAAATTTGAAAGATATTACCCAGTGCTTCACTGCCCTCGCCATAGATTCCTCTAACAACGAGCCCTAACTGATGAATGGCCGGAATGATCCGGTTGATTTGCTGTGTTAAGATTAACCCTGGCAAATGCATCATCACGGATGCTCGGAGCCCTGTTCCAACGTTGGTCGGACAGCTGGTTAAATAACCATGCTTCTCATCAAAGGCATATTGAATATTACTTTCCAGCCAATCATCAATTTGATTGGCTGCATCTAATGCTTCAGATAATTGTAAACCAGGGAATAGGCATTGAATCCGAATATGATCTTCCTCATTTATCATAATACTGACTTCTTCATTTTCGGTTAATAAAACAGCACCGTATGGTGAATCTTCAGCCAGTTGCGGACTAATCAGGTGCTTTTCCACTAATACCCTTTTTTGCAGCGGCTGCATTTCATCGATTTTCAGCAATTCCATTTGCCCAAAATTTTGATCAGCAGATTTTCTTAAAATTTCTTCTATATTTACAATAATCATTTTTGCTTCTTCATGTGAAAAAACAGTTGGAAATTTATAGTCTTCAAAGTTCCGCGCTAAACGGATTCGGGAACTAAGAACAATATCCGAATCAGGCCCCTCTTCGCTCATCCAGGAGCTGACGGCAGACCTCAGAAACCGTTCAAGTGACACGTTATTCCCCTCCCTCAACACGATCGGCTAATTTTCTTTCTAATGTGCGTATTTCATCACGAATCTCTGCTGCTTTTTCAAATTCCTCCTGGGAGATGGATTCTCTCAGCTTACCTTTCAGCTCTTCAATCTGTTTTCGAAGTTGAATCCCCCCGCCAATTCTTTTTGGAATTTTACCATTATGTGTCCAGTTTCCACTATGAAGGCGCCTTAAAACTGGCTTTAGCTGGTCTTTAAATGTCTCATAGCAGTGTGCACACCCAAACCTGCCTACTTTTAAGAATTGAGGAAAAGTCATGGAGCAGTACTGGCACTGAAGTATTTCCTCCTGATGGAATGGACTTTGACTTGGATTTTGAAAGGTTGGGTCAATATTTAATAAACCAGCTAACAGATTATTAAAAGCAAATCCCGTTTCTCCACTAAAGATAAACATTTCACCTTTTTCCTGAGCACATTTTTCACAAAGATGCACTTCTGTTTTTTCTCCATTAATAATTTTTGTAAAATGAAGTGCTGCAGGCCTTTGATTGCATTCTTGGCAAATCATCTCTTCACCTCTCCGGCTGCGCAAATTATTTATATTTCAAAGAAGTTAACATTGCTTTTAGCATTCTTGCTCTTAATTCATCTCGGTATGGAAGATCAATATATAAAACGGAACGATCAATAACGCTTAACATAATTTTTGCTTCTCGTTTTGTAATGATCTCCTCTTGAACAAGTCTTACGATAACATCCTCAGCACTTGTTTGACTTATTCGACTTTGAAATAGTGAAAGTAAATGATCGATTAAATGGGCAAAATCGTGGGATTGAACCTTCATAATCCGAATATATCCACCGCCGCCCCGTTTACTCTCAACTATATACCCTCTTTCAATTGTAAAACGAGTATTAATTACATAATTGATTTGTGAGGGAACACATTGAAATTTATCAGCAATCTCACTTCGCTTAATTTCAACAAGGTCCTTCTCGCTCATTTCCAAAACTTGCTTTAGATATTTTTCAATAATATCGGAGATGTTTCTCATCTTCCCACCCCCCATCTTCTGACTTTGACTATATTTGACTTTAATTATACTGAAAATTTTATGTAGATGCAACGATTCACTACTACTGATTTTCTCCAAATTTCACGGTAATGAAACCTGAATTTTATTAAAATACGGAAGTTAGGAATAAAGTTGGGGGAATGAAAGGAAAAATTTGGGCTGTTTTTGTAGAGTTGAGGGGTTCTTTCCGCTATTGGTGAGTTACTTTTCACTTTCATTTATTGACGCAAAAAAAACAATCCTCCCGGATTGTCCTTTTTATGCGTGCCTGGCAACGTCCTACTCTCACAGGGGCGCATGCCCCAACTACCATCGGCGCTGAGAAGCTTAACTTCCGTGTTCGGTATGGGAACGGGTGTGACCTTCTCGCCATTGTTACCAGACTATTTATTTGAGGTTTCATTCCCTCAAAACTAGATAATGCAGAAGAAGTTTTTTGTAAAAACGAGTTCAACCAATTAAAAATGGTTAAGTCCTCGATCGATTAGTATCAGTCAGCTCCACATGTCGCCACGCTTCCACCTCTGACCTATCAACCTGATCATCTTTCAGGGATCTTACTAGCTTGACGCTATGGGAAATCTCATCTTGAGGGGGGCTTCATGCTTAGATGCTTTCAGCACTTATCCCGTCCGCACATAGCTACCCAGCGATGCCTTTGGCAAGACAACTGGTACACCAGCGGTGCGTCCATCCCGGTCCTCTCGTACTAAGGACAGCTCCTCTCAAATTTCCTGCGCCCACGACGGATAGGGACCGAACTGTCTCACGACGTTCTGAACCCAGCTCGCGTACCGCTTTAATGGGCGAACAGCCCAACCCTTGGGACCGACTACAGCCCCAGGATGCGATGAGCCGACATCGAGGTGCCAAACCTCCCCGTCGATGTGGACTCTTGGGGGAGATAAGCCTGTTATCCCCGGGGTAGCTTTTATCCGTTGAGCGATGGCCCTTCCATGCGGAACCACCGGATCACTAAGCCCGACTTTCGTCCCTGCTCGACTTGTAGGTCTCGCAGTCAAGCTCCCTTGTGCCTTTACACTCTACGAATGATTTCCAACCATTCTGAGGGAACCTTTGGGCGCCTCCGTTACTCTTTAGGAGGCGACCGCCCCAGTCAAACTGCCCACCTGACACTGTCTCCCACCCCGATCAGGGGTGCGGGTTAGAATTTCAATACAGCCAGGGTAGTATCCCACCGACGCCTCCACCGAAGCTAGCGCTCCGGCTTCTCAGGCTCCTACCTATCCTGTACAAGCTGTACCAAAATTCAATATCAGGCTACAGTAAAGCTCCACGGGGTCTTTCCGTCCTGTCGCGGGTAACCTGCATCTTCACAGGTACTATAATTTCACCGAGTCTCTCGTTGAGACAGTGCCCAGATCGTTACGCCTTTCGTGCGGGTCGGAACTTACCCGACAAGGAATTTCGCTACCTTAGGACCGTTATAGTTACGGCCGCCGTTTACTGGGGCTTCGATTCAGAGCTTCGCTTGCGCTAACCCCTCCTCTTAACCTTCCAGCACCGGGCAGGCGTCAGCCCCTATACTTCGCCTTGCGGCTTCGCAGAGACCTGTGTTTTTGCTAAACAGTCGCCTGGGCCTATTCACTGCGGCTCTTCAGGGCTATGAACCCTAAAGAGCACCCCTTCTCCCGAAGTTACGGGGTCATTTTGCCGAGTTCCTTAACGAGAGTTCTCTCGCTCACCTTAGGATTCTCTCCTCGCCTACCTGTGTCGGTTTGCGGTACGGGCACCTTGAATCTCGCTAGAGGCTTTTCTTGGCAGTGTGGAATCAGGAACTTCGGTACTAAATTTCCCTCGCTGTCACAGCTCAGCCTTTACGGTGAACGGATTTTCCTGTTCACCAGCCTAACTGCTTAGACGCGCATATCCAACAGCGCGCTTACCCTATCCTCCTGCGTCCCCCCATCACTCAAACGATTCATAGGTGGTACAGGAATATCAACCTGTTGTCCATCGCCTACGCCTTTCGGCCTCGGCTTAGGTCCCGACTAACCCTGAGCGGACGAGCCTTCCTCAGGAAACCTTAGGCATACGGTGGATGAGATTCTCACTCATCTTTCGCTACTCATACCGGCATTCTCACTTCTAAGCGCTCCACCAGTCCTTACGGTCTAGCTTCAACGCCCTTAGAACGCTCTCCTACCACTGACACCAACGGTGTCAATCCACAGCTTCGGTGATACGTTTAGCCCCGGTACATTTTCGGCGCAGAGTCACTCGACCAGTGAGCTATTACGCACTCTTTAAATGGTGGCTGCTTCTAAGCCAACATCCTGGTTGTCTAAGCAACTCCACATCCTTTTCCACTTAACGTATACTTTGGGACCTTAGCTGGTGGTCTGGGCTGTTTCCCTTTCGACTACGGATCTTATCACTCGCAGTCTGACTCCCACGGATAAGTCTTTGGCATTCGGAGTTTGTCTGAATTCGGTAACCCGATGAGGGCCCCTAGTCCAAACAGTGCTCTACCTCCAAGACTCTAACAACGTGAGGCTAGCCCTAAAGCTATTTCGGAGAGAACCAGCTATCTCCAAGTTCGATTGGAATTTCTCCGCTACCCACACCTCATCCCCGCACTTTTCAACGTGCGTGGGTTCGGGCCTCCATCCAGTGTTACCTGGACTTCACCCTGGACATGGGTAGATCACCTGGTTTCGGGTCTACGACCACATACTCAAACGCCCTATTCAGACTCGCTTTCGCTGCGGCTCCGTCTCTTCAACTTAACCTTGCATGGGATCGTAACTCGCCGGTTCATTCTACAAAAGGCACGCCATCACCCATAAACGGGCTCTGACTACTTGTAGGCACACGGTTTCAGGAACTATTTCACTCCCCTTCCGGGGTGCTTTTCACCTTTCCCTCACGGTACTGGTTCACTATCGGTCACTAGGGAGTATTTAGCCTTGGGAGATGGTCCTCCCTGCTTCCGACCGGATTTCACGTGTCCGGCCGTACTCAGGATCCACTCAGGAGGGAACGAAGTTTCAACTACAGGGCTTTTACCTTCTCTGGCTGACCTTTCCAGGTCGCTTCATTTACCCCGTTCCTTTGTAACTCCATGTTGAGTGTCCTACAACCCCAAGAGGCAAGCCTCTTGGTTTGGGCTATGTCCCGTTTCGCTCGCCGCTACTCAGGGAATCGCGTTTGCTTTCTCTTCCTCCGGGTACTTAGATGTTTCAGTTCCCCGGGTATGCCTTCAATACCCTATGTATTCAGGTAAAGATACTGTTCCATTACGAACAGTGGGTTTCCCCATTCGGAAATCTCCGGATCAAAGCTTACTTACAGCTCCCCGAAGCATATCGGTGTTAGTCCCGTCCTTCATCGGCTCCTAGTGCCAAGGCATTCACCGTGCGCCCTTTCTAACTTAACCTAAAAAGGTTTATAACTCTTATTCAATAAGAGAGAAAAACTAAAATGGCGATTACTCGATGTTTACTTTGCTTCTTCTTACGATTATCTAGTTTTCAAGGAACAAAAAAGTCTTGAGAGAATTGCTCCCTCAAAACTAAACAAACAAGAAACGTCAACCTTATTATCAGTCCGAAAGGACTGCATTATCCTTAGAAAGGAGGTGATCCAGCCGCACCTTCCGATACGGCTACCTTGTTACGACTTCACCCCAATCATCTGTCCCACCTTAGGCGGCTGGCTCCATGAAGGTTACCCCACCGACTTCGGGTGTTACAAACTCTCGTGGTGTGACGGGCGGTGTGTACAAGGCCCGGGAACGTATTCACCGCGGCATGCTGATCCGCGATTACTAGCGATTCCGGCTTCATGCAGGCGAGTTGCAGCCTGCAATCCGAACTGAGAATGGTTTTATGGGATTGGCTAAACCTTGCGGTCTCGCAGCCCTTTGTACCATCCATTGTAGCACGTGTGTAGCCCAGGTCATAAGGGGCATGATGATTTGACGTCATCCCCACCTTCCTCCGGTTTGTCACCGGCAGTCACCTTAGAGTGCCCAACTGAATGCTGGCAACTAAGATCAAGGGTTGCGCTCGTTGCGGGACTTAACCCAACATCTCACGACACGAGCTGACGACAACCATGCACCACCTGTCACTCTGTCCCCCGAAGGGGAACGTCCTATCTCTAGGAGTGTCAGAGGATGTCAAGACCTGGTAAGGTTCTTCGCGTTGCTTCGAATTAAACCACATGCTCCACCGCTTGTGCGGGCCCCCGTCAATTCCTTTGAGTTTCAGCCTTGCGGCCGTACTCCCCAGGCGGAGTGCTTAATGCGTTAGCTGCAGCACTAAGGGGCGGAAACCCCCTAACACTTAGCACTCATCGTTTACGGCGTGGACTACCAGGGTATCTAATCCTGTTTGCTCCCCACGCTTTCGCGCCTCAGCGTCAGTTACAGACCAGAAAGCCGCCTTCGCCACTGGTGTTCCTCCACATCTCTACGCATTTCACCGCTACACGTGGAATTCCGCTTTCCTCTTCTGCACTCAAGTCCCCCAGTTTCCAATGACCCTCCACGGTTGAGCCGTGGGCTTTCACATCAGACTTAAAGGACCGCCTGCGCGCGCTTTACGCCCAATAATTCCGGACAACGCTTGCCACCTACGTATTACCGCGGCTGCTGGCACGTAGTTAGCCGTGGCTTTCTGGTTAGGTACCGTCAAGGTACCGGCAGTTACTCCGATACTTGTTCTTCCCTAACAACAGAGCTTTACGACCCGAAGGCCTTCATCGCTCACGCGGCGTTGCTCCATCAGACTTTCGTCCATTGTGGAAGATTCCCTACTGCTGCCTCCCGTAGGAGTCTGGGCCGTGTCTCAGTCCCAGTGTGGCCGATCACCCTCTCAGGTCGGCTACGCATCGTCGCCTTGGTGAGCCGTTACCTCACCAACTAGCTAATGCGCCGCGGGCCCATCTGTAAGTGTCAGCCGAAACCGACTTTCAGCTTTCCCTCATGAGAGGAAAAGAATTATCCGGTATTAGCTCCGGTTTCCCGAAGTTATCCCAGTCTTACAGGCAGGTTGCCCACGTGTTACTCACCCGTCCGCCGCTAACCAACGGGAGCAAGCTCCCATTGATTCGCTCGACTTGCATGTATTAGGCACGCCGCCAGCGTTCGTCCTGAGCCAGGATCAAACTCTCCAAAAAAGTTGAGTTGATTAGCTCATAATTTAAAACGTTGGCTTCACTTCTATAAGAAGCAAATATTATTGTTTGTTGACGTTTTTGTTTGTTTAGTTTTCAAGGATCAATTTTTCTATCGCTCAAAAGCGACTTTATTATCATACCAAGTTATCAACCTAAAGTCAACAACTTTTTTTATTTCTTTTTCAACCACGTTACTGTCTCGCAGCAACGAATATTAATATACCACCATTAAAGACAAGGTGCAATAGCTTTTTATTCTTTTTTTACAAATAAATTAAAATAGAAATATTCGCATATTTCTACTATAAATAAAAGTGCCGGCAATGAAGATTGCGGCACTTTTATGAAATCTATTAACGGTGGCGCATTAACGGGAATAATAGTACGTCACGAATAGACGGAGAATTTGTTAACAGCATGACTAAACGGTCAATTCCGATTCCTAATCCGCCTGTAGGAGGCATTCCATATTCTAATGCCTCAACGAAGTCGTCATCCATCATATGCGCTTCGTCATTTCCTTGCTCACGTTCTTTCAGCTGCGCTTCAAAACGTTCTCTTTGATCAATTGGATCATTAAGCTCTGTGAAGGCATTGGCATGCTCACGAGCCACAATAAACAATTCAAAGCGATCAGTAAATCTTGGATCCTCGTCATTTTTCTTCGCAAGCGGAGAAATCTCGACTGGATGTCCATAGATAAATGTAGGCTGAATTAATTTCTCTTCTACCTTTTGCTCAAAGAATTCATTAACAATATGTCCATAAAGCATATGTTCAGTGACTTCAACTCCATGTTCTTTTGCAAGTTCACGCGCTTCCTCAACGCTCATTTCCTTCCAGAAGTCTGCGCCGGTATATTCTATGATTGCATCTACCATGTGAAGTCTCTTCCACTCCGGTTTTAGGTCCACTTCGTAGTCACCATATTGGATTGTTGTAGTTCCTAATACTTCTTGAGCGATATGGGCAATCAGATTTTCAGTCAGGCTCATGATATCACGATAATCTGCGTACGCTTCATAAAGCTCAATCATCGTAAATTCAGGATTGTGTCGAGTAGATACACCCTCATTTCTAAAGACACGGCCAATTTCGTATACTTTTTCAAGACCGCCGACAATTAAACGCTTCAGATGGAGTTCGATGGCAATCCGCATGTATAATTCCATATCCAGTGCATTATGATGTGTGATGAACGGGCGCGCAGAAGCTCCGCCAGCAATCGCATGCATCATAGGAGTTTCTACTTCTAAATACCCCTGGCCATCAAGGTAGCGGCGCATTGATTGAATAATCCGGCTGCGCGATATAAAGGTTTGTTTACTTTCTTGGCTCATAATTAAATCCAAATAACGCTGACGGTAGCGCTGCTCTACATCTTTTAAACCGTGGAATTTATCCGGCAGCGGGCGCAAGGCTTTCGTTAAGAAGACAAAGTTTTCAACCTTAACCGATAACTCGCCCACTTTTGTTTTAAATAGTGTTCCAGTAACCCCGATAATATCTCCTAAATCAGCGGAATCAAACACTTTATACTGTTCTTCTCCAACAGCATCCTGACGAACATAAACTTGGATTTGACCTGTTAAGTCCTGAACATGTGCAAATCCAGCCTTACCTTTACCGCGTTTTGTCATAATGCGGCCGGCAAGCGCTACAGAAATACTTTTTGCTTCGATATCCTCTTTCTCTAACTCCCCATAGTTTTCGATTAATTCATTTGTATTATGGGTACGGTCAAACCGCTTTCCAAATGGATCTAGTCCATTTTCACGCATTGTGTTCATTTTTTCACGTCTGACCAACAACTGGTCATTTAATTCTTCCTGACTCATGACACATTCAACTCCATTACTTATCTTTTATGGAAATCTAAAACCTATAAGAATACTAGCTGTTTTTTTACATACTATATTATTTTACACAATCTTAAGTATTCAGACATCAAAAAAGTAAATAAAAACTGCCAGTTCGTCTCACTGGCAGCTTCCGTAGTAAACAACGCTATTATAGAAAATGAACCTGTGAAAGTCAAACTTAACCAACAATTGCTTGGTTTTGTTCCTTTTCTTCTACTTCAATGACCAAATCATTTAATAATGTAACAAGATGTTCTCTTGTATCACACTCGTTAATGGCATTGCGCACTCTTCCATTGCCGGGAACCCCTTTTAAGTACCAGGCAGCATGCTTGCGCATTTCACGAACGGCAATGTACTCGCTTTTCAAAGCAATCAAGCGGTCAAGATGAAGGATGCAGACATCAATTTTTTCACGAACAGATGGTTCTGCCATTAACCTGCCAGTCTCTAAATACTGCACCGTGCGGTAAATCATCCAAGGGTTACCTAGAGCTGCTCTGCCAATCATGACCCCATCAACCCCGGTTTCATCCAGCATTCTTTTCGCATCCTGCGGTGTTTGAACATCACCATTTCCGATCAAAGGAATGTTAATCGACTGCTTCACTTCGCGAATGATATCCCAGTTGGCCTTGCCTTCATACATTTGTACACGGGTACGTCCGTGAAGGGCTACAGCTTTACCGCCGGCACGCTCAACAGCCTGAGCATTTCTTACAGCATAAATATGATCTTCATCCCAGCCCATCCGCATTTTTACCGTTACAGGCTTTTCTACCTCAGCTACAACTGCTGAAACCATTTCATAAATCTTATTTGGATCAAGAAGCCATTTTGCCCCGGCATCACATTTTGTAATCTTCGGAACTGGACAGCCCATATTAATATCGATAATATCAGCATTGGTATTTTGATCAACAAACTTTGCTGCTTTCACAAGCGTTTCCTTTTCACCGCCAAAGATTTGCAAGCTTAACGGCTTTTCACGCTCATCGATATAAAGCATATTCATTGTTTTTTCATTTTTTAACACAATCCCTTTATCACTAACCATTTCAGCACAAACTAAGCCTGCTCCGAACTCTTTTACCGTTAAACGGAAGGCAGAATTACAGACACCAGCCATCGGTGCGAGAACAACGGGATTCTTTATTTCAATATCGCCAATTTTCAACATCTACCAGCCTCCTATTCTTTAGGTCTTAAGTCATCTATAGTTACTTTCAATGAATGAGCGATTCTTTCAAGCAGATCACCTGCAGGCAGGCGATTCCCTCTTTCAATCTCTCCTAAAATGGATACCGATACACCTAGCTCCCTAGAAAAGCCTTCCTGTGTGTATCCCTTTAGCTTTCGATAGGCTCGAATACGCCTTCCCCACTTTTCCGCTTCCATATTCGGACTCCTTCTTTATCTGGTAGTTCGTTCAATAATACGTTAAGAGGTTTATCCACCCCGGGAATATGATGATCAGGATTGATTTCTACAAGTGGCACCATAACAAATGCCCGCTCTGTCATCCTTGGGTGCGGAACGGTTAGTTTCTCCGTTTCAATATTTTCTTGGTTAAAAGTCAGAATGTCAAGGTCTATTGAGCGCGGACCCCACCTTATTTCCCTTTTTCTCCCAAGTTCAAACTCCGCCTTAAGGCAGAAATCCAGCAGCTCTATTCCACTTAATACTGTCTGAATCTCAATTACCATATTTAAAAATAAATCCTGCTCTTCATAACCAATAGGATCTGTTTCATAAATAGAGGAGTAATTTACCAATTTAATTTTTGGGTTCTCTGTTAAAAGTTTTAACGCACTCATTATCGTATCATAACGGTTTCCTATATTTGAGCCGAGGGCAATAAATGCTCTGTTTTCCACTATTATCTTCTCCTTGTAATTTCTACTGCAACAGATTGGTAATGGCCGGGAATCGGCGGATCCGGCTTAATCACTTTTACTGTTACATCATGCACAAGAATAAATTGCTCCAACACCGCTGCTGCAATTTTCTCAGCAACAGCTTCCACGAGCTTATACGGTTTTCCCTCGACAATTCCTTTGCACACTTCGTAAAGTTCCCCATAATTGACCGAGTAGTCTAGTTGATCAGTTTCACCGGCTCTTTTCAAATTAACCGAAACCGTTAAATCAACCGCGAATCGCTGTCCCAGCCTAGTCTCTTCTGGGAATACACCATGGTATCCGTAAAATTCCATTCGGTTGACATATATTTTATCCAAGCACAACACCCTTTCCCATCATCGCGTCCATCATTTTCGCCATTCGGCTCATTTCCTTCACGTCATGGATTCGGATGATTTGACACCCTTTTTGAATGCCATAGCATACGGTAGCGCCTGTACCTTCCAATCTTTCATCAATAGGGAGATCTAATGCTTGTCCAATCATTGATTTTCTGGAAGTACCTAATAAAACCGGATATCCAAGCATGACAAATTTATCTAAATTTTGCATCGTTAGCAGATTTTCCTGATAGTCTCTCGCAAAACCAATACCAGGATCGAGGATAATATTTTCATCCTTTACCCCTGCTTTTTTTACAATTGCTATACTCTCGTATAAGTCATTTATTACATCTCTTATAAACACCTTGTAATTTCGGTCATGCCGGTTATGCATTAAAACGATTGGCACATGGTATTCAGCGGCCACTTTCCCCATATTCTCATCCGCCTTCGCTCCCCAAATATCATTGATAATATGGGCGCCAGCTTCAATGGCCTGCTTCGCTACCTCTGCTTTATAGGTATCAATAGAAATCGGGATTTGAACCTGTTCAGAAATGGCTTTGATCACCGGAATAACCCGCTCGAGTTCCTCCTCTATAGAAACAGCCGCAAAACCCGGTCGTGTTGATTCGCCGCCAATATCAATAATATCTGCACCGTTTGCAGCCATTTCTTTCGCACGTTTAACTGCATGTTCAATTCGATTATATTTTCCGCCATCCGAAAAGGAATCAGGCGTAATATTTAAAATTCCCATCACAATTGTTTTCTTAGAAAAGTCCAAGGTATATGGGCCACACTGGATTTGCTCTTCTGCTGCCTTCATTCCATATTCCTCCTATTCCTTTTTTCACTTATTTTATCATACATGAAATTTAGAATACGTTACAAAAAAATAGAGGCCCCAGCAAATAACGCCGCAGCCTCTATCCTTTTTATTCTACATCATATTGATAAAGCTGTGTACTTAGATAACGTTCTCCGTTATCTGGAATAATCGCCAGCACCTTTTTACCTTTTCCTAATTCCTTTGCAACCTTTAAAGCTGCAGAAATAGCGGCTCCTGAAGAGATTCCGCCAAGAATCCCCTCTTCTCTAGCCGCGCGGCGGGAGGCTTCAAACGCTTCTTTTGTATTAATTTGAATCACTTCATCATAGATGTTTGTATTTAACGTATCTGGAATAAATCCTGCTCCAAGGCCTTGAAGCTTATGAGGCCCAGGCTTGCCGCCAGACAGCACTGCTGAATCCTTCGGCTCCACTGCATAGATCTTCACTTCAGGGAATGTTTCGCGCAGCACAGCGCCTGCACCTGAAATGGTTCCACCTGTACCAATTCCTGATACAAATGCATCAAGCGTATCCATCTGTTCAGCAATTTCTTTACCAGTCGTTCTTCTATGGACTTCAGGATTAGCTTCGTTCTTAAATTGCTGCGGTAAGAAATACCCGTGTTCCTTTACAAGCTCTTCTGCTTTTGCAATCGCACCCTTCATTCCTTCTGGACCTGGTGTTAACACAAGCTCAGCTCCATAGGCGCGAAGCAAGTTTCTTCTTTCTAAGCTCATGGTCTCCGGCATAACAAACACTGCATTGTATCCTTTTGCAGCTGCAATCATCGCGAGTCCAATGCCAGTATTTCCACTTGTAGGCTCAATAATCGTGTCAACACCCGGTTTGATTAAGCCTTGTTCCTCAGCAGCTTCAATCATTGCTAAGGCAATACGATCCTTCACACTGCTCCCAGGGTTAAAATATTCAAGCTTTAAATAGACCTCAGCACTGTTTTCATCTACTAATCTGTTTAACTTAACAATTGGTGTTTGGCCGACTAATTCGGCAACTGAATTTGCTACACGAACCATAAAGACACCCCTATTCCGAGTATTTATATTGGATATATCGAATTTACCAGTTTTATACTTGTTTTGTCAATCATTTTGCCAAGGAAATTTTGTGAAAACTTTGTAAAAAAATAAAAAGCACAGAAATCCCTTCTGTGCTCCTAGTTTGCCTTTTTCTTCTCTCCATAAAACCACTCCACCTCGGCTTCATCCCAAAAGGTTGCGGCCGTTGCAGGTGACTTCATTTGCTCAAGAGCAATTTGCCGGCGGATTGCCTCTTTTACGTCATCGTAGGCATAACTTTTCCCGTTTATTTTCCCTTCAAGCTTTAAAAGGGCATACCCCTCCTTCACCTTGAGCGGTTTACTATAGGCACCCTTTTTTAACTGTTTTGCGGTTTCGATATATTGCTTTGGATAACGCTCATCCTCTTCACTAATATAACCAATATCGCCGCCTTCATTAGCAGAAAACTCCTCGATTGAGCGTTCCATAGCTAGCGTGGAAAAGCTTGACCCATTGGCTAACTCCTTAACAGTCTGACCCGCCTCTTTCTTTGTCTTCACAATAATATGCGATAGATGATAGGCAGGAGGAACATTGAAAAGCTGTTTATTTTTTTCATAATAGCCTCTCAATTCCTTACTCGAGACCTTCACGTCCTTTGTTAAAAGTTCTTCCAAAAGAAGTGTGTTCCGAATTTGTTCCTTCCACTTTCTCTCATTTTTATTCGTTTTCGAATTAAATGAATTATAAGTGGTCTGCATCATTCTAAATTCCCGAT
Source organism: Bacillus sp. S3 (assembly GCF_005154805.1). Lineage (GTDB taxonomy): Bacteria > Bacillota > Bacilli > Bacillales > Cytobacillaceae > Neobacillus. The sequence goes on along the minus strand of NZ_CP039727.1, from coordinate 85,313 downwards.
CGACATCTTGATCGGAAACTTTTATATGATATTTGGCCGACATTTCCTCTACGACCTTTTGATCAACCATTTCTTTTAAAACGTCTTTTCCGTATCTCGATTCAAGTTCGTTCAGCCAGTCCTGCCTCAAGATAGACGTTTTCCCCACGGTAGCCACTGCCTCATCATGGATTGCCTCACCGCCTGCCACATTTGCTCGTGTCAGGAAAAAAGCAACTGTTAAACAATTAAGCATAATGAGAGCAGCAATCACCATCCAAAGCTGCTTCTTCCTCATTATTTAGCATCCCTTTTTAGCTCTTCTAATTCTTCCTTTGAAAAATGGTATTTTTCATTGCAGAAATGGCAATGAGCTTCAGCCATCCCATCTTCTTCGATCATTGCCGTTATTTCAGCTGCGCCAAGTCCCGTAATCGCATTCGCAAATCGCTCTTTAGAGCAATTACATTGGAAGCTTACCGGCATCGTTTCTAGTACCTTTACATGCTCTTTTCCAAACAGTTCTTCCAGGATTTGCTCGGGTGTCAGACCCCGTTCAATTAATATTGATATTGGCTCAATCGTTTTCAATCGTTCTTCAAGCTTTGTTATAATTTGATCTGGTGTGCCGGGCATTAATTGGAAAATAAACCCACCCGCAGCCAAAATCGTATCATCCGGATTCACTAAGACACCGACACCCACAGAGGAAGGTACCTGCTCAGACGTTGCAAAGTAATACGTAAAGTCTTCGCCTAATTCGCCAGATACAAGCGGCACCTGACCAGAGAAAAAGTCACGCAAGCCAGTATCTTTCACAACCGCTAATATGCCGTCTGTGCCGACCGCGCGGCGGACATCAAGCTTGCCGTTTTCGTTTGATTCAAAGTCAACCTCCGGATTGGTCACATATCCGCGGACTTCCCCCTTCGCATTGCTGTCAACCACAATCGGACCGATTGGACCTCCGCCGTTTATTTTAATCGTAAGTTTATCCTCACCTTTAAGCATTGCGCCCATTATGACCCCTGCGGTCATCGTGCGGCCAAGTGCAGCTGAAGCCGTCCGCCATGTTTGATGACGTCGCTGCGCCTCACTTACCGTTTCTGTCGTACGGACAGCATATGCTCGTATGTTTCCCTCATAAGCAAGAGCCTTAACTAGATAATCCTTCATTGTCTAACTCCCTTCTTTTTGTATTTATTTAGCTTCTCCCATATTACGTTTATAGATAAGCTGCAGACCCTTTAATGTTAAAAATGGATCAACGATATCAATAACCGTTGATTCCTGGGCAATTAATGGTGCAAGCCCGCCAGTGGCAATAACGGTAGGTTTTTTCTCGCTCTGTGTCAGCATCCGCTTGACGATGCCTTCAACTTGTCCAACATACCCGTAGACAATACCTGCCTGCATTGCAGCCACTGTATTTTTCCCAATAATTCCATCGGGACGGGCAATTTCAATCCGCGGCAATTTTGCTGCCCTTGAATAGAGTGCCTCGGTAGAGATCCCAATTCCCGGGGCAATCGCACCACCCAGATATTGCCGTTCTTCATTCACATAACAATACGTTGTTGCCGTTCCAAAATCGACAATAATCAATGGGCTTCCATATTCATGGATGGCAGCGACAGCGTTGACAATCCGGTCTGCCCCTACTTCTCTTGGGTTTTCATATTTAATATTCAGACCCGTTTTGACGCCTGGTCCAACGATAAGCGGTTTAAGATGGAAGTACTTTTGGCACATTCTTTCAAGAGCAAACATGATTGGCGGTACAACTGAAGAAATAATGATCCCATCAATAGCTGAAAACGAAAGTCCTGAATGGTCAAACAACGCTTTTATGCTCATGCCAATCTCATCTTCTGTGCGGTTTCGATTTGTTTCGATCCGCCAATGATATTTCAGTTCATCACCTTGATAAACACCTAAAACAATATTGGTATTCCCCACATCAAATACGAAAATCAAATCTATCACTCACTTTATCGATTTATCTTTTTTCACATGCAAACATAATACCATAAATCGTTTAGGTGTGAAAAAAAGAGTGCTTCAATAGAAGCACTCATGAACAAATTATTTATAATCAATCTCATCAGAAGGTTTATCTAGGAAGGATTCCTCTTTTTCACCTTCATCCTTTTTCGTGTTGATGTTCACTTTCACATCTTCTGTTTTCTTTGGTCCAATCTTTACGGCATCTAAATGGACAGAAGGATCTGGCATATGACCGTGCTCAACCAAATATTTAATCTGTTCCGCAACAAGCGTTTCGACCTCAAGAAGAGTTGTCGCAATGAGATTCAGCTTATCGCGATTTTCAGTAAGAATCTTTCTTGCTCTTTCATAACATTCTTTAATAATGCTCTGAATTTCAAGATCGATTTCATAGGCAATCGCATCGGAATAATTTTGCTCATTATGCAGGTCACGGCCTAAGAACACTTGACCACCTTGTGGCTGTCCGAACTGAAGCGGTCCAAGCTTATCACTCATTCCGTATTCAGTCACCATTTTCCGGGCAATGCCTGTTGCACGTTGGAAGTCATTATGTGCACCGGTACTTACTTCACCAAATACAATCTCTTCAGCGACACGGCCGCCGAGCAGACCGACAATCTTATCAAGCAGTTCAGGCTTCGTCATAAAGTAACGATCTTCCCTCGGAAGCATGACAGCATATCCGCCTGCTTGCCCGCGTGGAACGATAGTAACTTTGTGAACCATATCCGCTTCATCAAGTACCAAACCAATCACAGTATGGCCGCCCTCATGGAAGGCAACAATATTACGTTCTTTTTCAGAAATAACCCGGCTCTTTTTAGCTGGACCCGCAATGACACGATCCGTCGCTTCATCGATATCTTCCATATCAATTTTCTTTTTACTGCTTCGCGCTGCAACCAATGCAGCTTCATTCAATAAGTTTTCCAAATCGGCACCAGAGAAGCCAGGTGTCCGCATGGCAATATTCTTTAAATTTACAGTCTCATCTAATGGTTTATTACGTGCATGAACTTTTAGCACTGCCTCACGGCCAATCACATCTGGACGGTCAACGGTAATTTGACGGTCAAAACGTCCTGGACGTAATAGTGCAGGATCGAGAATATCTGCTCGGTTTGTTGCAGCAATAATGATGATTCCTTCATTTGCACCGAATCCATCCATTTCAACTAACAATTGGTTCAACGTTTGTTCACGCTCATCGTGACCTCCGCCGAGTCCGGCACCACGCTGACGGCCAACCGCGTCAATTTCATCGATAAAAATGATACATGGAGCATTTTTCTTCGCGTTTTCAAATAAATCACGGACACGGGATGCACCGACACCGACAAACATTTCAACGAAATCCGAACCGCTGATTGAGAAGAACGGAACACCTGCTTCACCGGCAGTTGCTCGTGCCAGCAAGGTTTTACCAGTCCCTGGAGGTCCTACTAACAGGACGCCCTTTGGAATCCGGGCTCCAAGCTCAGCAAATTTGCGAGGGTCTTTTAAAAATTCAACAACCTCAACTAGCTCTGCCTTTTCTTCATCAGCTCCGGCTACATCTCTAAAACGAACCTTTTTCTTATCATCGTTATAAAGCTTTGCCTTTGATTTACCAAAGTTCATCACTCGGCTTCCGCCGCCTTGAGCTTGGTTTAACAAGAAGAAAAATAAGATAAAAATAATCACGAAAGGAATAATCGAAGTAAAGAAGGTTACCCAGCCGCTTGTTTCTTTTGCCGGCATTACGTCTACTTTTGAGTCTGCCTTATCAATTCGATCAAGGATCTTTTCGCTGTTAGGTATATAGGTGATGAACTTTTTATCCTTCGCTTCCAGTTCACCGCGGACCTCATATACCCCACGTTCTGGCTGCATAGAAAATGACTTAACTTCCCCATTTTCTAATTGGGTAACAAACTTATCATATGAAATATGATCTGTAGGCTCATTGCTTCCATTGAAGAAACTAACCACGCCTATAATGACTAAAAATATCAATAAATAAAAGATGGTATTACGGAAAATCCGATTCATCTCTTACCTCCTCCCGCGGGTAAAAACTATAATAAATAGTATCATAGAAAAACTTACTAATTCAAGGAATTACTCTCATTTCCAAGGGGTTTAAAGAACCTGAATGGCACCCCCTCGATTAAAAAATTTATGATTGATTAGTGCTATAAACTTCCGGCTTTAATACCCCAATATATGGAAGGTTTCGATATTTTTCAATATAATCCAATCCATACCCGACAACAAATTCATCTGGAACAATAAAACCTACATAATCCGCTTTGATTGCGCTTTTTCTTCCTGTTGGTTTATCAAGTAAGGTAACAATTTTAATTGATTTTGCTTTGCGATAACGGAATAAATCAACTAAATAGCTAAGAGTTAAGCCGCTATCGATGATATCTTCAATAATTAATATGTCCCTTCCTTCCACAGATGTATCTAAATCCTTTAAGATTTTTACTTCTCCGGATGATACAAGAGAAGTACCATAGCTTGAAACATCCATAAAATCCATTTCTAAATAGCAATCCATGCGTTTTAATAAATCGGCCATAAAAGGCATTGCCCCTTTTAACACACCGATTGCAAGCGGGAAGCGGTCTTTATACTCTTCAGTTAACTCAGCCGCTAACACATTAATCTTTTCCTGAATTTCTTCTTCTGAAACTAATACCTTTTCAATATCCTGATTCATCATAAATTGTGCCCCCTAGGATCATTACTAACGATATGTGAGTTGTATATATTGCTTTGCAGTTGTATCTATACCTTCTAAAGAAGATTTTTTTAGTTCTGGAAGCCAAATAATCAAACCTTCTTTATCCGTAATAACAGGCCACCTGTCGCGTTCATAGACCGGAACCTTTTGATCAATAAAAATATCCTTTAATTTCTTTGACCCTTTTATTCCCTTTAATGTCATTCGATCGCCCTTTTTCCTTGAACGGATGATAATCGGCCAATGAATACGGTCTGCATTAAACAGGGCTGTATGTCGCTTATCATCAGACATATCACTTTCTAACAGTTCTATGCTAATACTCCGTCCATTTGGCAGTGTAATTGTCCCAGGCTCATATATTTCAAACCCATATGGTTCAGCTTCTTTCAGCTGAAATTGGAACGATAACTGATAATAGGAGCGAATAACCTTCAATCCATTTGGAAAATCCAATTTACATGAAGGTTCATGATGATGCAGTAAGACAAATACTTGATCGATATGTACGGCAGAAAGAGAAGCGGGCCTTTCTTTATAAAGATAGTTTAATATTAGTTGAAACCCTCTCCTTTGTAAAGGTAAAGGCATTTCAAGAAAGCTTTTAATGTCAATAGTAATATTGTCCTCTTCTCTTTTTGTCACAACATTCTTCAGCCGACTGGCCGCTAATTCCTGCAGAAAGTCTTCGTCACTTTTCAGCTCTTCGCTAAACCGCTGAAAGTGTTCATGAACATGGCGATTTTCTTTTTTTAAAAAAGGAAGAATCTGTTTTCGAAATCGGTTCCGGCTATAAACGTCCTTCGCGTTGCTTGGGTCTATTCGTGGTGTAAGATTATGCTCTTGGCAATAATGTTGAATTTCATCCTTTGTTACACATAGGAATGGCCGAATAATCGTCCCTTCATGAAATTGGCGGGTAAATGGAATCCCTGCTCTTGCCGTTCCACTGCTTCCCCTAGTCAGCCGCATGAGTATAGTTTCAATCTGATCATCACCATGGTGGGCCAGGACTAAATAAGGAAAACCGTACTTCTTCATTATTTTTAAATAAAATCCATATCGCACTTCTCTTGCAGCAATTTGTGAGCTTTTCCCGGTTTCCTTCATTATTTCTGGCACATTAACTTGTTCCATTTCAAATGGGATATCGTGCTGCTCACAAAAGCTTTTAACAAACATTGCATCAAGAAAGGATTCTTCTCCACGGAACATGTGGTCAATATGTGTGACTACAATGGCCAGGTTCCACTTTTCCCTTTTCTTTAGCAAGTAGTGGAGCAGGGCTAAAGAATCTGGCCCTCCAGACACACCAACAATCATTTTCTTATTATTAAGCTTGAATGAGTGGCGGTTAAGAAAAGACTCAACCTTTGTTTCTAACATAGGATTGCACTCTTTCTAATACAAAGTAATTTTTAAAAAACTGTCCAGCTACAGCGCCCTAGCGGCTAGTGTCCTTCGCTCTCCGCCCTACGATAAGTCAACATCGGTTCACTCCGTTCACCGTGTTTCCTTTATCTCAGTTGGAGCGCTCCACAAGGAACGCTTCGGCAGCATAGGCATCGCACGAAGGAAAAGCGTTAGCTTTTCCGAGGAGGCCATACGCCGCTGATCAAGGCGCTTTCGCTTTTCTATTTAGCTTACCACTAATCGCGATTATCTATCAAAACATAGGTGTTTCTTTTCAAGGTGAATTTTTCCATTTTCTTGCCCCATAAATGTCAAAAGAATACACCTTTCATATATACGAACCAGCACGGAAATGGTTTCAAGGTTTAAGGTAAATTATTAAAAGTATACCATGCATATAATACTCCTAGAACGACAGTAATAAACAAAAATTCCAGCCATCCTCTTTTTTTCTTCTTTTGCCGATAGGTTCGTCTGGAGATATGCTGGGCACCGTTCGTGTTTTTTGCTTGGACTGGCCTGGCGGTTTGACTCGGTGCTACGGCTGTTCGTAAAGGTGGACTAGATCCCTTATCCTCCACCATACTGTCAAATAAATCAGTTCGCATTTGCTTAGCATTTAGATAATGCCCTTGCAGTGCTTTGACGATGACCTTTTCAAACTTCAGCAGTTCTGGTTTTTGCCTAATGGCTTCCCTCAGCTGAGAAATCCCACCGCTAGTTTTAGTAAATCGGTTTGGGTAAGCGGTGTTGATGATAATCATCGCGACAGCAAATAAATCATAAGACGGTTCTGCTTTTCGGGAGCCCAAGCCCCAATAACCCCGATCATAAAACTCCGTGAATTCCTTAATTGCCCTCCCTTGAATAGTCGTGCCTCCAACATCGATACATCTTATTTTTGGCGGCGGTCCGGTTACAATTAAATTTTCCGGTTTTAAATCCCCGAATACCCAGCCATTTTCATGAAGCTGATGCAAATCATTCAACAGCTGCAAAAATAAAACACTTGTCCATGATTTCCCTTTCTCTTGTAAAAAAGAAAGGAAGTCTCGGCCTTGAATATATTCCATGACATAAAAGGAAATTCGGCCTTGGTGCCCTTGCCAATCGTCAACATCAAGTAAAGAAGGCCCGAGGGTTGGAAGCCCCTGGACCTTCGCAAAGGATTTAAGCACATTTACCTCAGAGGTGATCGACATACCATTGTCACTCATTTTCAATGCCACGTGAGTGTTTTTGTGCTTTGCAAGGTAAACCACCCCGTTTGCGCCAAATCCTAGTTCTTTTATAATTGTATAGCTATGTGAATGCCATTTCCCTATAATGATTGTCCCAGGACTTACCTTACATTGATTCTTCAAAGTATGATTCATCATCACGTGAAAGCAGGCTCCTTAATGATTGTTTTTGATTGAAGGCAGTTAAGGCTGTCCGTAATGCCGGACCAGTAGGTGTAATCCCGCCTGTAGACAGCTGCGAGAAGACACTTGTCAAAACCTGCAGCTTTGGAGTCCAATCCAGCAATTTTTCGACATCATTCTTTTTCCCGGGAAATACATAAACGGAAAATTGATTTTCTCCTGAACGGGCGTTTAAGCTTAGAGACAGATCGAGAAGTGCCTCTTTTACAGTGGGCAGCTTATGCTTCATGCTTGCACTTGTATCGACAAGAATCAACACCTCTAATTCGACAGTCTCACCTAATTCATCGACAACCTCCATGACCTCACCGCGCTGATCAGGATGCAGATCTTCCATTGTTTGTGAACGTCCTAATATCTGCTGCAGCTGGCTGTTGACCACCCCTTGAATGGTTTGGTTCATCGCTTTGCGGGTAACCATTTGCACGGTTTGCGAGAGCGCTTCCGCATAGACAATTTGACTGACACCCCCGCCTGACATCGCAATGCCATCGATTTCCGTCATTCCTTTTTCATCGATAACATCCTTTTCGATGACGCCTATCACATTCACCGTAATTCCTTGTTCCTTCGCGAGTGCAGCCATGGCAATTGGATCGTCACCTTGATTGGAACAGCCGTCGGTAATTAATAAAATTTGCCGGATTTTCCCTGTATACATAACCTTCTCCCTCCACGAAACGTATTGGTACCATTTTCGACGGGATCAGGGTGATTTATACATATTTTAAGCCTTGGCAGCGTAAAATAATCGGTTATGCTCTTTTTTTGTAGACGGGAATAGAGGCCCACTTCGGTGTATTATGTTTTATTTTTGCTACAGTAACCGTCATGTCATCCTCAATTAACCCCGATCTTGATCTGATCACATCCTCCATTATCAGGTCGGCTACCTCTTGCGGGTCATCCGTTTCTAATTCTTGCACTTTTCGTTTCATCCATAAATCATAATTTTCCACATGCTTCGGCCCTTCGAACACACCATCGCTCATCATAATTAATAAATCCCCGGCTTTTAATTGTTCACTGACAACATCAACCTCAAATTCCTGGAGGATTCCAATCGGCAAGTTGCTTGCCTGGATTTTGATCACCTTATTCCCCCTTTTGATAAAACTCGGTGTCGAGCCGATCTTTAAGAATTTAGCTGAGGCATTTTTCAAATCAATCATCGCCAAATCTAATGTAGAAAAGATTTCATCGGTCGTTCTTAGCGAGAGGATCGAATTAATCGATTTAATTGCTGTTTTTTCCTCAATTCCTGATTGCAAAATCTTTTGCAAAAGCAGCAGTGTTTCATTACTTTCATAATGAGCCCTTTCGCCATTTCCCATGCCATCACTAATCGCAATCGCATACTTGCCGAGGCCCAGTTCGATCGTGGAATAACTGTCCCCTGAAATGAGGCCGCCATCCTTGGCTGCATGGGCAACCCCTGTTTCGACCGTAAAGGCCTTTGATGATCTGAATGTCACATGACAGAACCCATGAGGGATGGTGGCACATTCCTCTTTATTCACAATAATGGTTTCCCCAAGTATATCCGATAGCATCGGTGCAATTAGCTTTTCACACTCCCCGTGGCCATTGCAGAATGGAACAGCCATCTCAATATCAACATTCCCCTGCTCAAGGCTGTAGATTTCCACCTGTTCAATATGAATGCCGAATTCCTGAATCGCCTCCATAATTTGTTCTTCCTGTTTATGATGATTTTCCCTTTCCCGTTGAATTTCTTTTGCGAAATTATCCATTACCTCGGAAACACCTAATAATTGGTCAGCGACCAGTTTCCTGGACTCACGCACCTGTTTCTTTAATTTAAGATTGGCTTGGAAAAAGGTTAGCTCCTGGCCGATGGTTTCATACACTTTTTTTGGACGGGAACAATGTTTTTCCCAGTCCCTTGTCAGCCTTAGAGAGACATTTCCATCATTTTGATCCATTTCATGAATAATTTCCTCCATGTAGGCATAGGTTGTATTAAAATTCTTTGCCCAGCATTGTTCCTTTTTAAAGCACGTTTGACACGTTCTTTCGGTGACATTGCTCATGAAATAATCCATTTCGCGCTCATCCACATCATCATCCTGCTGTGCTTCCATTTGCGAAAAGCTTTTTGATAAGGCATGAAACACATTGGAAAATTGTGAAACCCGCTGTGCCGTAACGTCTCGCATTTTGCGCATATATTTTTGCTGCTCGGCCGTGTATTCTGGTGTCCCGGGGATATATTTTGCCAGCCTGGACGTAAAAGCCTGTGGTGTTAAGAGAAATAAGAGCACCGCCGCACTTGATTCCAGCACGGTTTGTAAAAGGGAGCCTCCTCCCTCTCCATACATGCCGATCAGCAGAGTGGCAATAAATAAACCGATAGACACACCTATCTTCTTCCCTTCCTTTAGCAGGCCGCCGAGTACGCCTGAAAAAGCCAAGAGACTCATATGGTAGAAGCTTGAAACGCTTGCGAGGCTGAAAATTAACCCTGTCACAACACCAACTGTGGAGCCAACTGTTGCCCCGGCAATGAAGGAAAACACCAATACCAAATATCTCGACATAATATGTTCAATCGACAAATCATATACTTTCCAGCCAATGGTTCCAGACATGATGGAAGCAAGCATGATAATTAAGCAGACGATTTCTTCTGTTTTTAACAATTGTCTGCGTTTATTCAAGGTTAACAATGGAATACTTTGTAAAAATATAAGTGTCAGGATAAACGCCAAGCTCGCCTGAACCCCAACCATCATCAAATCATATAATGTTAATTGTCTTGAAAGGATGAAGGCTTCAGCTAATTTTCCCGCACCAAGAATGATACCGACAAAAAATGGCAGTGACCGCATTTCATTTGTCAGCCATTTTTGACTGATTCGAAAAATAACTAAAAAGCAAACGGTGACGACGAAAGTAAAAACCGCATTGGATAATGAAATGGTTGCCGCTCCGACAATCAGTCCGATCAAGGCAAGCGGTGCCCGATCCCTCTTGATGATATACACGGAAGCAAAGAAAGGGAGGCAAAATGGGGTAAGCTTTGCTAAAATTAAGGCTCGTCCAAGCAAAAAGCCCACGAATAATAAAAGGTAACCCTTCTTGATAAAAAAGGATTCCAGCATGTATTGAATTTTCCTTAATCCCTTCCCCAAATCCCATTTAGATGAATGAAGACTGACTTCTCCGACCGGCTCTATGAAACTCACGTTTGTCTTTTCCACTAAATCACACTCCCTATTCTTTCATCGTTGCCCACTATTATAAAATTAATAGAGGTAAAAGTTTGTCAAAATAGTGAACAAGCAAAAAGAATCGTTCGACGGTTTTCACTATAATCCTTCCAAACAATGTAACCATGTCGTAAAAAGGAGAAAGTAAGAAACGCGCCATCGCCCTGGTCAGCGGCGTATGGCCTGGAGCTCAAAGTCGAAACTTATAAACATAAAAAAGACAAGCCGCTTTGACTTGTCTTTCATTTATTGATATTAAGTGAAACCTGCCTGATCCAATTAGCAGCAAGTTACCCCCGTCTAGCTCCTCTTCCTCCACGCTTGGATTCCGTGTGGCGCTTTAAGGATGATAAACGATCTTCACTATCTTTTAGAAATTTTGCCATTTTCGACTCAAAGTTTTCCGGTCTAGCGTTATTACGATCGTTTGATCTGCCTTGACGAGGGCGTTGTGAGTGCGAATGTTGTTTTCTTTCCGGCTCTGGGCGATCTTTTGCCTTTTTAATGGAAAGGCCAATTTTCCCATCCTTTTCAACATTGATGACTTTTACTTCGACCTGATCGCCAACCTTTAGATGGTCATTGATATCTTTGACATAGTTATCGGCAACCTCACTAATGTGTACAAGTCCTGTTGAGCCATCCGGCAGCTCCACAAACGCTCCGAAATTTGTAATCCCTGTTACCTTTCCTTGTAACTTGCTGCCTACTTCGATTGACATAAAAAGATTGTTCCTCCTTAAAAGTATAAAAACTCAAATCTTATACTATATTATACAGAAAGGAAAAAATCAGTGTCAATAACTCACTGTATTGGATCAATTTTCCTTCTTTTCTTCCGGTATATTAAAGATAATTTCGTTTTTATCTGAGAAAAAGTACTGTTTTCTGGCTAGTTTCCCAATGTAGTCGTCATCATTTAATTTAACAATATCTTCTTTTAGCATATCCTGCTGCTTTTTTAATTCTGTGAGCTGATGGTCAAGCTTCTTCTTTTGGGCAACCTTTGCCTCGAGCTTAGTGGTCTGGGAAAGATAGCTTGATATCATCAAATACGATAGTAAGCTAGCAAAAACGAAAAATAACGATAATCGCCGTAGCAATAATTTCCTTTTTCTAGCTGAAGCAATTTCCGCATATTCCTGCTGCTCGACATAGGTTGTCTGAATTTTTGATACATTCTTTTTTCGTTCCTCGCCCAAATCCCTGCCCTCCTCACTCTTTTCGGCTTTTCCATTTTTCTAACCACTTACTAATATAATTCCTGATTTTCTTAAAATTTCCTGCCGTATTATTATATAACTTCTCGACGGTTTTTTTAATACCTTTCGGCAAGAGTTTCCAAAATAATAACAATATTGTTTTCACCGGTACAACAATAATCTTTACAACCAATAATAAAACCTTTAAAACAAATTTGACAAGGGTGAATAGTCCCCTGCCAAGTGCAAAAAGGATCGCCACGATTAACTGGATTAGACCCACAACAGGTTTATAAATCAAGAGCTGGAAGGTTCTCCTCAAAAATTTCACAGTCGTTATAACGGAGTGGATCAGCATTTCCAAGAAACGAAGGTACATCCCTTTCAGCAGGCTTTGATAGGCGGCAAACCCGCAAACAAGCGCAATAAAGATATAAAATCTTAATTCCCCATTATTCACTAAGAATAACGTATAAAAAATAATCAAAGCTTGAATGATCCAAAATAATACATCATTTAGGAAGACAATCCAAGCTTTTTGTTTGGGGCGCTTTAAAAATCTCTGATACGTATCAAACATGGCGCCAAATAACGACCCCATGCCAATCATCGAAAGCATTGTAAGAAATTGCGTGGAAAGGGTCATCGGAATAACTTGCTAAAGAAGCCTTTAGCTTTCTCCCCGTGCTGCTCATCTAAGTAGACTAGGTCAAAAATCTTGCCTTTAATCGAGACAATCCCTTTTTCGACATCAAGGTTTTTCATCGACAGGTTTTGCCCCTTGATGGCTAAAAACCCCATGGACGTTTCTAATAGGAACTCCTCGTTATCAAAGCTTTCTACCTGTTTTACACCGGTAATCTCAAGGAGCCTTCTTCCTCTCATGATGACATCATGATCCGGAACACTACTCTTTGGCGGATTGCTATCATAATATTGACTCATCCTCATCCCTCACAATCATTTGTACAACCTTTTGGTAAAATGTATGTGAAGAACGTTAAAAATAGAACAGCTTTAGTCGTTTGAGCCGAGTCTCTCTTCCTTTAAAATCGTATACATCTCCGCCGCCTCATCCTTGCGTGAGGTTTCTTGAATTCGGTCAATTCTTGCCGTCACTCTCCGCTGCCCAAGACGAAGTGTCAATTCATCTCCTACTTTCACAGTTGAGCTGGCCTTTGCCTCTTTTCCATTAATTTCGATTCTCCCCTGATCAGAAACTTCTTTTGCCAATGTTCTTCGTTTAATTAATCTCGATACCTTTAAAAACTTATCTAGACGCATAAGCGCATTCCTCCCTTTTTAAAGACCCTTTTCTTTTGCCTCATCCCAATACTTGTCGAGCTCCTCAAGTGTATGCTCTTTAAATGTCCGTCCGCTAGAGCTTACCCCTTCTTCAACGTATTGAAACCGGCGTATGAACTTTTCATTTGTTTCAAATAACGCTTCCTCAGGATGAATTTTCAAGAATCTTGCCACATTCACAAAGGCAAAGAGTAAGTCGCCAAATTCCTGCTTCGCACGGATCATTCCTGCTTCTGTTCCATCCAGCTCAAGCGTAAATTCCTCGAGCTCCTCTTTCACTTTCGCCAATGCAGGGGTAATTTCCTGCCAATCAAAGCCAACCTTTGCCGCTAATTTTTGCAGTTCAAAGGCCCGCAGTAAGTTTGGCTGTGCTTTTGAGACACCTGCTAGTAAGGATGATGGCGCTTCGCCCTTTTCCTGTTTTTTAATTTCCTGCCAGTTTTGCACGACCTCTTCGGCATTGGCTGCCTTCCCTGTTCCGAACACATGCGGATGCCGGCGAATCATTTTCTCTGACAGCACTTCAATAATGTCATCAATAGAAAAATAGCCATCATCCTCGCCAATTTGTGCATGAAGCATGACCTGTAAAAGGACATCGCCAAGTTCTTCTATTATATTATCAATATCCTCGTTGTTAATCGCCTCGATGACTTCATACGTTTCTTCTATCAAATATTTTTTCAATGATTCATGCGTTTGTTCTTTATCCCATGGACAGCCGTTAGGTCCTCTCAGTTCCGCAATGATTTCACGCAGCTTCGAGAAATTTTTCAGTAAAATTTCCTCATCCTTCACCGGCGGGACATAAACAGACGTCAGGTTATTAACCGAGACGTTTCGGTCCAACTCATACAAGGGCAGTTTTTCAATGTGCTCTTGTTTACTTCCTGCTGCCGTTACGATATGCACCAGATAATCATCTGGTAATTTCTCCATTAGAGTTAGCTTTACATTTGATGCTACGAATTGGTCGTATACCTGGCTAATAATCAAATGCTGGTCAATTTGCAGCTGAGAAGCCGCGAGTGCTGTGCCATCGAGCAACTGGAACCCTTCAACAGGGTCAATTTTTAATGAAGCAAAAAGAGGATCAAGAAAACTCTGCCCGCCGCCAATCATGATTTCTGCACCTTCGGCCGGCCCATATTCCAAAAGGAGCTGAACCGTACGCTCTGCCACAAGCGGATGCCCCGGAACCGCGTAAATGATTGGACCGCTTTGCGCCTCTACCAATAGTGTCCGCGTGATTTCCTCGTAGACCGCTTCAAACTGATCATGTTTCTCGTAGACATTGTCAAAGGATGAATAGTTCAGTCCTTCTTTTTCTAAATCTGCCACCACGGGATGTTCTTTCGTTCGTAAAAATATGCGCCCTCCGGCATGTAGTAATTTCTTATATATCCCGACTGGAAGCTGTTCTGCATCTCCTGCTCCTAAGCCAAGTATTTCAATTTTTTTATCCATGGTTACTCCTTGTCCTTTCGCGATAGTAGATGGATTAATTTGCTTCCAAATGGGAATTCACGCAGATCTTCCTCAAGAAATACGTTTCCTCTAATGATAATAACTAAAAAGAGACTGCCTCCAAGTAAAACGGCACTTAACGCCTGCAAGGCCGCCCCTAGCCGATCTGACTCCAGCATAGCAATGATTGGATTGGTTACATATAAATAACCTTTTAAAACGACAACCATCGTTATTGCTGCTGTTAGGACGATTCCTAAAATGCGATACGTAAACAGTGGAACGGCGATCATTTTTTTAAATTTAAAGACTAAGCAAAAGGTTACCAGTCCCAAAGCCATAAGCGAAGAAACAGCGGCTCCCATTGTCCCTAACAACGGAATGAACATCATGTTCAATAGATATTTCAGCGGAAATATGAGCATTACTGCTAAAGCTGGATAAAGCAGATTGCCAAGTCCCTGCATAATCGCAATAATAGTTGATATGACCGAGGTAAAAAGAACAACAAAACTTAGCACACCTAATACATCAGAACCATTTCCATTTTCAAACAGCATTATATTGGTGGGCTCAATAATCGCCCATAGGCCTGATGAGGCACCAAGTCCAATCACGATACTTACCTTAATCGCCACTTGGATTTTACGGGTAAGGTTATCCGATTTTGTGGCTAATCGCTCACGGCTTATGAGCGGAACTAGTGTTAATGCCATGGAGGCCGCAGCAACTGTTCCTAATTGGATTAACGGCTGGCCACGGTCAAAAACCCCCTTTAAGCTTTTGGCAGCCTCTCGTTCCGTGCCGCTTGAGACAAGCAAGGAGAATAGATTTAACGAATCTGCCAGCTGCATAAAGATCATCAGCATTCCGCTTAAACAAATCATCAGCCCTTGAAACGTGAGCATTTTAACGATCCGCTTCACTTCCAGAGAATTATTTTGAAAGATTCCCTTGCTTGGAGCCATACCTTTCCATTCTTTACGTTTCTGTAAAAACATAAACAGAATAAGGCTCGCAACTATACTTCCCGTAATTGAGCCAACCATCGCCCCGCCGCCGACAAAATAGAGAGAAAATCCTTTTTCCATGAAAAGAGAGGATAGAAAAATAATCGTCAAAACGCGAATGGTTTGTTCCCCTACTTGTGATAACGCTGTCGGAGTCATTTCCCCAATGGCTTGATAATATCCTCTTATGATTGAAACAAACGGAAAGATTAAAAACACAATGGAAATGACCTTAAATAAAACCGCTAATTGCGGGTCCTTCATCCAACCCGCAATGTGATCTGCACCGCCATAAAGAATGAGAAACAAAAGGAAACCGATTACTTGCAAATAAACAAAGGATACGAAAAGAAGCAGGCGGGATTTTTCATCATCCCCTTTTTCCATTTGTTCTGCATACAGCTTTGAAATCACAACCGGAAATCCCGTCGTCGACAGCACGATGGCTATCCCATAAAATGGATATACCTGTTGATAAATATAGAAACCAATATCACCAACAATATTTTGAAAAGGAATCCGGTAAAATGCACTTAAAATTTTCGTAAGTAATGCCGCAATTGTTAATATAAAAGCACCTTTAAAAAGCATAGTCGACTGATTCATGGATTTCATTCGTTCACCTACTAACTAAACTCGAAGGTAATTATAGCACAAGTACGGGATGTATTGATAAATGTAGAAAAACCGGGCAAATGCCCGGTTTTAGTAAACGGAAAAACTCTTTATAAATCATTTATTACAATATAACTTGCTTTAATCGGGCCATGTACCCCGACAACAAGGTTCAATTCAATATCAGCAGAGTTACTTGGACCGGTTATAAAATTGATACAGGAGGCAACATGTCCACTCTGATGATACATTTCACGCATTTTCACTGCAGCTTGGGTCATTCTTGGAACGAGCGAGCTTTTGGGAATCAACATTATTGATGTTGCCGGTAAAAAGCTGACCGTTCTGCCCTTATCTTTATCACTAAAAAGGACGACAGTTCCCGATTCAGCAAGAGTTATTTCACTGATTGTGATGCCGACATTAGCGTTTTCTGCCTTCTGAATATTTTCGTCCCCTAAACGGTAATCCCATTCAAACACATCGATATTTTGTGCAGCCCATTCCTGTTGAAACAAGGAATTCAGCCCCCATTCAGCGAACCTGGCATCCTTCCACGTGACAACCGGACCGCCTCCATAATCTCGAACGACATCATCGACAACCGCTGGCAAGTCTTTTAGGTCGGTAGTATATAATTTGGTATGAATTTTTTTACAATGCTCTTCCAAGACGGCTAACAATTCATCTTGTGTGGCATCCTTTAATACCTCATACTGCGGCTGATATTTCCAAATTGGTTTTTCAATCGGTGCCGAAATCCTCGGCCGATTAAGACGGACGGCAAGCTGATTTAAAAATCCCTCTCGATTTTGGATTGTGCCGCTCATGCTAGTTGCTGCCTCCTTTTTCGCGATTTTTAAACCAATCTCTGAATCTCTCTTTATTTGGAGCAGGGAATTCCCGAATATCCGTCCAAGCCTTAAGGGGACCCGGTCCATTAGAGATTTTTTCTCCTGCCGTAAATCTATTCATCGCAGCGGGAGCCAATTTTGACCCAATTTTATAAAGAGTTGGTGATGCCGCACCAAGCCCAAACGCCTTCATTAATAGTTTTTCAGACACAGGTGCCTTGCCTTCTTTTTCAACAATATTGACCCGGTGTTGATGAAGAAGATCATGCAGGGGAATTTTCACCGGACAGACTTCCGTACACGCACCACAAAGGGTAGAGGCATAAGGAAGTTCTTTATATTCATCATATCCCCCTAGTAACGGCGACAAAACGGCCCCCACCGGTCCCGGATAAATGGAACCATAAGAATGACCGCCGATATGACGGTAGACAGGGCAGACATTTATGCAAGCCCCGCAGCGAATACATTGAAGAATGGATTGAAACTCACTGCCTAGGATTTCCGATCTGCCATTATCGACGATAACAAGATGGAATTCCTCCGGACCATCCACATCCCCTTCTTCACGGGGACCCGTTAAAACGGTAATATAGCTGGTTAATTTCTGCCCGACTGCACTCCGGGTTAACAGACTAACGAGAACTTCCATTTCTTCAAAGGTTGGAACAATCCGTTCCATTCCCATGACGGTGATTTGTGTTTTCGGCAAGGCTGTCACTAAATCAGCATTCCCTTCATTCGTCACTAAACTGAAGGAGCCCGTCTCTGCTACCGCGAAATTACAGCCAGTAATACCGATATCGGCTTCGAGGAATTTCTCGCGCAGTGTCACACGTGCTTGGCAGGCAAGTTCTTCCGGTTTTGATGTTTGGGTGTAGCCAAGTTTTTTCGCAAATACTTCACGAATCTGTTCTTTGTTTTTATGAAGTGCGGGCACAACAATATGTGAGGGAGGATCATGCTCATCCAGTTGAAGAATATATTCACCGAGGTCTGTTTCCACTACTTCACAGCCTTCTTCCTCCAACATATCATTCAAGCTGATTTCCTCCGTCACCATCGATTTGGCCTTCACGACTTTTTTTGCATTTTTGCGCTTAACAACTTCTCTAATATAGTCATTGGCCTCTTCCTTTGTTTGGGCAAAAAAGACATGACCGCCCCTGCCCGCAATGTTTTCACTTAACTGCTCCAAATAATAGTCGAGGTGCGCGAGGACGTGCTGACGGATTTCCTCGCCGTGATTTCTCCAGTCTTCCCAATTATCCAGTTCATCGGTCGTAACAACTTTTCGTTTAATCCCCATTCCGTCCTGTGCTCCAGCGACAGCACCGCGCATAAATTGATCATGAATCCCATGATCAACACGTTCCTTAAACTTTTCCGTACCGATCTTCATCGCCATAAGAAATTCCCCCCCAACTTTAAACCGCTTCTTAGTGGCTATTTAGTACTTCGGCAATATGCATGACTTTTACCGGTTTGCCCAACCTTTCCATACGCCCGCCAATGTTCATTAAGCAGGCTCCATCTGCACCAATTAGGTAATCCGCTCCTGTTTCTTCAACATGTCCAACCTTTTCATCAACCATTTGCTCTGAAATTTGGGCATTTTTCACTGAGAACGTGCCGCCAAAGCCGCAGCATTGTTCTTTCCCTGGCAACTCGGTGAACGTTAACCCTTTTACGTTTTTTAAAAGAATCATTGGCGGCTCTTTTACCCCCAATAATCGTGTCATGTGACAAGATGTATGATAGGTAGCCGTTCCCTCAAACGTAGCGCCAACATCCTCAATTTTTAACACTTCCACAATAAATTGTGTCAGCTCATATGTTTTTTCGGCTAATTGTTTTGCTTTTGGTTCCCAAACAGGATCTCCTGCAAAAATATGTGGATACTCATGGAACATAAATGCACAGGATCCGGATGGTGACACAATATACTCAGCATGATGGAATGTTTCAATCATCCGTTTCATTGCTTCTTTTGATTCCTTAACATAGCCGCTGTTATAAGCAGGCTGGCCGCAGCAAACTTGGGACTCCGGGAATTCAATTTCACATCCAAGTCTTTCAAGCAATTCAACCGCGGCTTTGCCTACATTGCTCTGGAATAGATCAACTATACATGTCGCAAAAAGAGTGACCTTCATTTTTTCTCCCTCTCAATAAACTTATTTCGTATCCTACATTTATTCGGGAAACTTTTCCTTTCCCCTTCCATTTGATCTATAATTTAAGTTAGATATTGGAATTTTTTAATTAATCAAATACTGGAGGGAAAATAGATGTACCCAAATATTTTAAGACACCCCGGACCTACTCCCATACCTAAAAAGGTGCAGCTGGCGATGAATCAGGATATGATCAGCCATCGCAGTGAAGAATTTGTTCAGCTTTTTCAGGAAACAACGAACAGGGTGAAACCGATCTTCGGAACGAAGCAGGATATTTTGCTGCTGCCATCTGGCGGTACCGCTGCATTAGAGGCCGCAGCTGTGAACACTGTTTCTCCAGGCGAGGAAGTAGTGGTCATTACTGTTGGCGCCTTTGGCGATTATTTCGTCTCTATTTGTGAGAAATATGGTTTTCATGTACATAAGCTTGAAACGGCTTGGGGCGACGCATGTACGGAGGAAGATCTTGCAGCGTTTCTTAAACCTTTATCTAATATTAAGGCGGTTTTTGCCACCTATAATGAAACGTCAACCGGAATTCTAAACCCGATTGAAAAATTAGCCAAGGTTGTAAGTAATCAGACGGATGCGTTATTTATTGTCGATGGGGTCAGCTGCATCGGCGGTGCTCCTGCGGAAATGGATCAATGGGGAATTGATATTTTAGTAACAGGCTCGCAAAAAGCGATGATGCTTCCGCCTGGACTTGCTCTTTTAAGCATAAGCAAGCGGGCATGGAAGGTAATAGAGGAAAATCAAACACCGTCCTATTACCTCAATTTAGTAAGCTATCGCGAATGGGCAGCGAAAGGAATGACACCAAACACCCCTGCGGTTTCACTGATTTTTGGCCTTTCCGCTGTCTGTGATTTAATTGATGAAGAAGGCGGGTTCACACAAACTATGGCCAGACATGAACTGATGAAAAATATGGTTCGGGGGGCTATGAAGGCTCTCTCAATCGGTCTGCTGACCAGCGATGAGTATGCCTCACCAACGATTACCGCGATCCGTACACCTGAGGGGCTGGAGCTTTCATCCTTCCTTAGACATTTGAAGCAGAACTACCACCTTGATTTTGCCGGCGGACTGGGGTCTTTGCAAGGGAAAATTTTCAGATTCGGCCATATGGGCTATTGTTTCCCAAGTGACGTCCTTGAGGCGGTTTCACTTATGGAAGCAGGCCTCCAAGACTTCTCCTATTCCTTCGAACCAGGGGCAGGGGTAAGGGCGGCACAAACCATATTCTTGAATGCAAATCGAAAATAGCTCATAAGAAAAGCGCAAGCGCCCTGGTCAGCGGCGTATGGCCTGGAGCGCTCCAACTGAGATAAAGGAAACACGAAGAGCCGGAGGCGAATCGATGTTGACTTATCGTAGGGCGGAGAGCGAAGGACATTAGCCGCTAGGGTGCTGGAGCTGGACATTTCTCAAAGTCAAAACGTATAAATTCTAGGGTGCATAAAAAAAGACAGCACGCGCTGTCTTTTTTTCATTTAATATTATGATTCCATCTGTCTCGCTAAGAACCCTGCGGCTGTTTCCACCGCCTTTTGTTCCACTTCTCCAAGCGTTCCTTCTCTAGAAAAAATAATAACTGCACCAATAGGATCCCCATTCGCAATAATCGGCCCTATGGTATAAGAAGAGACTGTTTCATCATTTCCGTCAGCCAATGCAATATCACCCTGCTGGGTATGTAGCACGGAATTTCGTTCTTCCATTGTCTTTTCGACCAAATCGCTAATATTCTTATTTAGATAATCTTTTTTAGAACCGCCAGCAAGGGCAATATACGTATCTCGATCACAAATTAAAACAGGATTACCGAGGCTGTCAAATAGGGCTTCTGCATATTCTTTGGCGAAATCGCTTAATTCGCTGATTGGTGAGTACTTCTTTAAAATCACTTCCCCGTCCCGATCCACAAAAATCTCTAGCGGGTCCCCTTCGCGGATACGCAAAGTTCTGCGTATTTCTTTGGGAATGACAACACGACCCAAATCATCGATTCGACGAACTATTCCAGTTGCTTTCATCCAATGTTGCCTCACTTTCATCTGATGATTTTTCAACTTGGTGATTGGCAAAGCTTTTGAATTATGTAACTGTCTAGCTTCAGCTTTTCCAGTCATCACCAACTTTGAACTTAGTATCTTTCATCTGGAAAGTTCTATTCACAAACATACTATTTTTTCAAATTATTTAACGGGATTTTCCTGTCCCCGTTTAGCTAATGGAATACCTTTAACCAATTCGCTGACAATATGAAGCCACTCTGCGGTTCCAAACTCTTTCGTTTTAATTACGATTTTTAACCTTGATCCTTCCATACCCGGATTGACATTCCGGCCAAACGGGCTGCTAAGAGCAAATAGTTTCGCTCCATCAAGCGTGGCAGTGATCTGCTCACTTATCAAAATCGTCACTTCTTGTTTGACTTGTTTAATTTGATCCACACCATTTAATAGAGCATACACCTTTATTTCAGCAATTTGGAACAAGTAGGCCACTTCATCCGGATATTCCCCAAACCGGTCACGCATCTCTTCTTGAAGCTCTTCCACATCCTCAAGTGTCTCGAGACCCCTAAACCGCTTATACATTTCAATCTTTTGATGACCATCCTTAATGTACGTATCCGGAATGTAGGCATCGATTTCGAGGTCAATCTCCACTGATTTCTTTACTTCAGCTCCGAGCGCTCCTCTCCGTTCCTCAATTGCCTCTTTCAGCATTTGTGAATAAAGGTCGAAACCGACGGAGTCAATGAAACCATGCTGCTGAGCACCTAATAAATTCCCGGCACCGCGAATTGATAAATCCCGCATGGCAATTTTAAATCCGGAACCTAACTCGGTAAACTCTTTAATGGCTTGAAGACGTTTTTCTGCTACTTCCGTCAGGACTTTATCCTTACGGTAAGTGAAATAGGCGTAGGCAACCCGATTGGAACGGCCAACACGGCCGCGCAATTGATAAAGCTGGGAAAGTCCCATTCGATCGGCATCAAAGACAATTAACGTATTCACATTTGGAATATCAACGCCAGTTTCAATGATTGTTGTACTGACAAGCACATCAAACTCGCCTGCAAGGAAGCTGATCATCACGGATTCCAATTCATTTTCTGTCATCTGCCCGTGGGCATAGGTAACCCGGGCATCCGGAACAAGCATGGAAATTTCCTCTGCTTTCCGTTCAATATCTTCTACCCGATTATATAAAAAGTAAACTTGTCCGTCGCGCGCAAGCTCCCGTTCAATTGCCTCCCGTACAAGCGATCCATTATATTCCATGACATAGGTTTGGACAGGGAAACGATTTTCCGGTGGTGTTTCGATGACCGATAAGTCGCGGACACCAAGCATCGACATATGGAGAGTCCTTGGAATCGGCGTTGCTGTCAAGGTTAACACATCCACATTCGTTTTTAACTTCTTAATCTTTTCTTTATGGGTAACTCCGAATCGCTGCTCTTCATCGATAATTAACAGCCCTAAATCACGATAAACAATATCTTTTGAAAGCAAACGGTGGGTTCCCACCACAATGTCAACCGTCCCTGCCTTTAAGCCTTTAATCGTTTCCGTTTGCTGCTTCTTCGAACGGAAACGGCTTAAAAGTCCAATATTAATCGGATAATCCTGAAAGCGCTCCCTTAAAGTTTCATGATGCTGCTGCGCCAAAATCGTTGTCGGCACAAGAAAGGCCACCTGCTTTCCGTCGGCAATCGCCTTGAAGGCAGCGCGAATCGCAACTTCCGTTTTTCCATACCCCACATCGCCGCACAAGAGACGGTCCATTGGGCGTAATCTTTCCATATCCTTTTTAATTTCATGAATGGAACGCAGCTGGTCGTCTGTTTCCTGATAAGCGAATGATGATTCAAATTCCCGCTGCATATCACCATCGGGTGAAAAGCCATAGCCAACGGCTGCTTCACGTTCCGCATATAGCTTAATTAAATCATCAGCAATATCCTGAACGGAGGACTCAACCTTTTTCTTTACCTTCTTCCAATCGCTGCCGCCCAGTTTATATACCTTTGGCTCTTTCCCTTCAGAACCAACATATTTCTGGACAAGATCAATTTGTTCAACAGGAACATACAGTTTATCTGTTCCCTGGTAGCGGATATTCAGGTAATCTTTGTGGACACCATTAATCACCAGTGTTTCAATCCCTAGATATTTACCAATCCCATGATTGACGTGAACGACATAATCACCAATTTTCAGCTCAGAATAACTCTTAATTCGCTCGGCATTGGAAAGCTTTTGCCGGCTTTTCGACTTTTTCACCCGTTTATTAAATAACTCTTCCTCCGTAATGACAGCGATTTTCTGGATGGACAGTTCAAAACCTGATTGCAGGTTTCCTTTCATAATCTGAACTTTACCCGGTAAAAGGTGACTATCACCCTTTATGAGGCTGCTATCGATTTCATAGTCCTCAAGCACACGCTCCAACTTCTTTACCCGTTCCTCATCCTGTCCTAAAAAGACAATTGAATAATTCGCCTTTTTCCATCTATCAATTTCCGCCTTTAACAAATGCATTTGTCCGTGGAAGTTTTGCATTTGCTTACAAGAGATATTAATGATATTTTGCGGGCTTGTATTGGCCACATGCCGCAAAAATAAGGACATATACAGAACTGGGAATTCCCTCTTCTGCAGCAAGGCTTGTAAATCATGCGAAATATGTAAATCGTGGATGATTTGGCCCTCAGCCAGTAAACTCGTATACCATTCCGCTTCCTCTTTCACAAGGGAATCATTCATTTCTTGGACCCTGCTGATTTCATCAATCAACACAAGTCCATTACGAGGAAGATAGTCTAGTAAACTAGCAGGCCTTTCGTATGCTAGGGATAGGTACTTGTAAACCTGATCGGGTTTTTGGCCATTTTTTAATTGCTCCAGTTCATGGCTGATATTTTGACTCAACTGCATTTTTGCTTTGTCATCTTTTAGTTTTCTCAGACTTTGTGCTAATCCCTCTTCAAGTCTGCCAACCATCCGGCGATAATCCTCAGCTTCCAGCAGGATTTCGGTTGCCGGCCCTATCAAAATCTCCTTGATCTTCCCTTTGGAGCGCTGATCATCAAGAGAAAAATAACGAATGGAGTCAATTTCTGTGTCAAATAATTCAATTCGCAGCGGATCCGCCTCTGTAAGAGGATAAATATCAATAATCCCGCCTCGTACACTGAATTCCCCTGGAGTCGTAACCATTTCGGCACGTACATAGCCCATGTGGACAAGTGTAAGTAACAGTTTTTCTATATCAATATCTTGCCCTAAGGTTAGCCGCAATTGGTATTGGCTCCACTCCGACTTTGGCGGAATGATTTTCTTTAAACCGGCAATCGGGACAATCAAGATTCCCTTACTTAACTGACTCCAGTGGTTTAAGGCCTCAATTCTTTGTGCTTTTAATTCGGGACTGGCAATGCTCAGCTCAGCGGCAATTAACTCATTAGCCGGGAAAAGAAAGACTTCCTTCTCACTTACTAGATTGACAAGATCATCATAGAGTTTCTGTGCCTGTAATAGATTATGGGTGACGAGCATGATTGGCCGCTGCATCTGTTCATACATAGATGCAGTAAGTACGGTCCTTGACGACCCTGATAAGCCGGCAATCAGCTGCTCCTTCAATCCTCCCTCCACACCAGCCATAACCGAGTGGATATCTTCCTGCTGAAGGAATAATGACTTTAAACCATTCAAAGGTTTCTCCTCCCTTCCAAAATAAATATTTTAAATTAATATTAATAGCATTTTTATAGTAGAAATTAATAAATAGAAAAACGCTTTGGAGTGAAGTCCAAAGCAGGTAAGAAAAGCGTAAGCGCCCTGGTCAGCGGCGTATGGCCTCCTCGAAAAAGCTAACGCTTTTTCTTCGTGCGATGCCTATGCTGCCGAAGCGTTCCTTGTGGAGCGCTCCAACTGAGATAAAGGAAACACGAAGAGCCGGAGGCGTTTCGATGTTGACTTATCGTAGGGCGGAGAGCGAAGGACACTAGCCGCTAGGGCGCTGGAGCTAGACAATTAATGAATAAGGAAATCGTATTGGTGATAATCCGGGTTTCGCTCTAAAGCCTCTTGACAGTCTTCACAGATGGCTTTTATATGGATATCGCCTGCTGCATCATACGCCACCATTTCCTGTCTTTCCTGGTCCGTTAATGTATGAAGGCCAAGGGTTTCTGAATGTATCGAGGCTTTATCAATGGAACCAAGTTTCGTACCACAATGACGACAATGGTAATGGATGGTCACGCGGGTCCCTCCCTAATCTTCGATTCGTTATTAGTATGAACCAGATGAGAGGAACTTATTCAACTTGGGTGACCCTTGAATCGTCTCGCTTTTTGCGGTTTTGCTTATTTTATGATTGAATAGCCCGTATCATGAACGATTACTGATTATATTCATTCATCACTTGTAAAAAGGGCTTTTCAAGCCAAGCAGCGCAGGCATCTGCACTCCTTTTCACAGCTTCCCCGGTAGAGGGCAACTCATCAGGCCGAAACCGTCCAAGGACGTAATCGGGCACACTCATTCCAGCTTGCGGGCGGTCAATTCCAATCCGAATGCGGTTGAACTGCTGCGTACCAAGATGGGCAACTGTCGATTTTATTCCGTTATGTCCGCCCGGACTCCCTTTTTGACGCAGTCTAATCTTTCCAACGGGCAAATCAAGATCGTCATAAATCACGACTAGATCCTCTAAGTCTATTTGATAGTAATCCATCACCGCTCTGATCGATTCCCCTGATAAATTCATATAGGTAAGTGGTTTTAAGAGCAGGACCTTTTCCCCGTTATAAAAACCAATCCCATACAGCCCTTTAAATTTTGACTGATTAAGCGGTATCGAAAATTGATCCGATAAGGCATCAATGACTTCAAAACCGATATTATGTCTAGTTTGATCATATTGCTTCCCGGGATTACCTAAACCAACGATGCATTTCATGGGTCCCACCTCTTTCGGCTCAGTAAACCTTTTTAATATGTTTCGTAACATCGCCATTCTCCCATTATATACTACTTCTTTTATATATGCGTGAAAAGACGTAACCTTTAAGAGGTTACGTCTTCCATTCTATTCGCCCCCTACAGGGGTAGTTTCTCTTCCCTCTTCATTATCCGGATGACCCGGCTCTTGCTGCTCACCGGCGTTAATTTCCTCTTCCTGCCTTGGCGGAAGGATAGAAGCCACTACTTCATCGTCATCATGGTTAATCGTAAAGCCGCCGCCAGATGGAATGTCTCCTACCAGTACCGTTTCTCCTACTTGAAGATGTGAAATATCCACTTCAATTTGCTGAGGAATATTGTCCGGGGTAGAAGTAATCGACAATTGGTGAACCGGCTGCTGCAGGACACCGCCATCCTTTACTCCGGCCGCCTCGCCAACCAAGACAAGCCTTACATCAACATTGATTTTCGAGGACCTATCAACGGCTAAAAAGTCAACATGGAGAATTTCCTTTTTAAATGCGTCTTCTTGATAATCGGTTAAGACAACATCATGTTTACTGCCATCTACATCAAGGGAAATGACCCCATTCCTGCCTACTGTCCGGATCGTCTTTGTTAAATCAGCTGCACTTACAGACACTGGTTTACTTTCAACTTTTGCTCCATAAATAATAGCAGGAATGCCGCCGCTCTCTCTGATTTTCCTTAACGCAGAAGATTTGAGTTCCTTCCGTTCCATTGCTTGTAAAACAGTACTCATGTGTGTAGTCACCTTCCTATTTTAGTTAGAAGTATCTATATAAAATTACCCTAAAAGAGGAAGGTCTAAACCTATTTTAATCAAATAAAGTACTTACAGATTGTTCTTCATGGACACGGATAATCGCTTCGCCAAGTAATGGAGCCACAGATAAATGAACAATTTTATCGCTCTTTTTCTCTTCAGGAAGAAGAATAGAGTTAGTGACAACTAATTCCTTAATTTTCGAGTTCTCGATTCTTTCAATCGCAGGACCTGATAAAACTGGATGTGTACAGCAGGCATACACTTCGGCAGCGCCATTTTCTACTAATGCATTGGCAGCCAATGTAATGGTTCCTGCTGTATCAATGATATCATCAATCAAAATCGCTATTTTACCTTCAATATTACCAACAATATTCATGACCTCCGCCACATTCGGTCTAGGACGGCGCTTGTCGATAATCGCAATTGGTGCTTTTAAGCGTTCGGCCATTTTCCGGGCTCTTGTCACACCGCCATGGTCCGGAGAAACAATGACAATATCCCCAGCAAACTCTCTCTTCTTGAAATACTCAGACAAAATAGGTACACCCATTAAATGATCGGTAGGAATTTCAAAGAATCCTTGGATTTGCGGTGCATGTAAATCTAAACAGATGACACGGGTTGCACCGGCTGTTTCTAAGAGATTGGCTACTAATTTTGCTGTAATCGGCTCACGGGCACGCGCTTTACGATCTTGACGGGCATAGCCATAATACGGCATCACAATATTAATTGTTTTAGCAGATGCTCTTTTTAACGCGTCAATCATAATTAATACTTCCATGATATTTTCATTCACAGGTGAACTAGTGGATTGGATCACATACACGTCGCAGCCGCGAATACTTTCTTCAATGTTGATTTGAATTTCTCCGTCACTAAATCTTGTTACAGAGCTCTTCCCTAACTCAACACCAATTACTTTTGCAATTTCTCTTGCCAGGGGAACATTTGAATTTAAACTAAATACCTTTAAGTTCGGATCTAAATATTGATTTGACATGGTGACCCTCCTAAAATCAAAAGCTTATTTATTAAAATTAAGCTTTTGTACGTAATTTTCCTTATTCACTTGCTGGGCACGTGCAATGGACAACGCTTCACCCGGTACATCCTTAGTAATTGTTGACCCGGCAGCCACATAGGCACCTTTTCCTATTGTGACTGGGGCAACAAGATTGGAGTTACAGCCGATAAAGACTCCATCTTCAATTTTCGTTAAATATTTATTTTTACCGTCGTAATTCACAGTAATTGAACCACAGCCAATGTTGACATCACTGCCAACCTCCGCATCGCCAATATAGCTGAGATGCGACGCCTTGCTTCCTTTTCCGAAAATGGCCTTTTTGATTTCAACAAAATTTCCAATTTTTACATCGTCGCTAATAGCAGAATCAGGACGAATATGGGCGAATGGGCCGATGTTTACATGGGAACCAATCGAGCTATTATGTGCAGCTGATTGACGAATCACTGTACCATTCCCTATTTGACATGTATCAATTTCGGAATTTGGACCAATGTGACAATCTTCACCGATGGCCGTCTTCCCTTTAATAACCGTTCCTGGATAAATGATCGTATCCTGACCAATTTTGACATCTGTGTCTATGTACGTATTCACAGGGTCAATAATAGTTACCCCATTACGCATATGGGCTGTATTCGTTCGCTGACGCATGATTCTCTCTGCCTCTGCTAACGCAACACGGTCGTTCACACCCAAGGTTTCTTCCAATTCATCCGTTTGGAAGGCTGTGACCACTTCACCCTGTTTTTTCAAAATCTCAATTACGTCTGGTAAATAGTATTCCCCTTGAACGTTGTTATTAGAAACGTTGCGAAGTGCTTCGAATAGAGCAAGGTTGTCAAAACAATACGTACCTGTGTTAATTTCATTTATTTTCCGTTCTGTGTCTGTTGCATCTTTGTGCTCAACAATTTTTTCAACAAGCCCCTCTTCATTGCGAACGATTCGGCCGTATCCTGTTGGGTCTTCGATTCTTGCTGTGAGAATGGTGGCTTTAGCATTCAACTCCTCATGGTGTTTAAACAGGGCTTCCATCGTTTCAGCTTTAATTAATGGGGTATCACCGCAAACAACAATGGTTACGCCTTCTTTGCCAGCAAGCAGACTCTCAGCCTGCATGACGGCATGAGCAGTACCCAGCTGTTTCTCCTGCAATGCATAGTGACTGCCGTCCCCTAATTGTGCCTGTACCATTTCAGCTCCATGCCCAATGATGGTCACCATTTCGTGAATATTAAGCTTTGTTATTTGATCAACTACATGCTGTACCATTGGTTTTCCGCATACTTGGTGCAATACTTTATACAGCTTGGATTTCATCCGCGTACCTTGCCCTGCGGCCAAAATCACAGCATATCGATTAGGCATGTTCTAGCCCTCCATTTTACCTTTTTATCCATTAAAAATATTAACGTAAATGGGCACGCTTTTCAAGGAATGAACAGGAAGTGTCAAATTTTTTAATATTGAGAAAAAACAAGTAGAATGTTCGAGGAGAGATTAGCTTAATATGGGGGTAATCTTCTAAATATAAAAAGAGCCTTACTGAGAAAGGCCCTAGTTGTTAAAATCCTTAGGAAGCTCCGGCTTCTTCAAATTCTACTTCCAATTCACCTAGACGATGGTACTCAGCCAAAACAGCTTCTTGGATTTTACCGCGTGTTCCTGAATTGATTGGATGCGCAATGTCACGAAATTCTCCATCAGGAGTACGTTTACTTGGCATAGCTACAAATAAACCGTTGTTTCCGTCAATAACACGGATGTCATGAACAACAAATTCATTGTCTAATGTGATTGATGCAATCGCTCTCATTCGACCGTCCGTATTAACTCGGCGTAATCTTACGTCAGTTACTTCCATGTGCTCACACCCTTTTTTGTTATATAAAAAGCTAGTGTATTAAATTCAACAACTAATCCAATAATCCTTCTTAAATTTTAAAATATTTTTGAAAAATTAGGGCAAAGCAGTGAACTTTTGTCAAAAATGGTCTTTTACAACAAAAAATCAGACGAAAGACATAGAAAAAGCGCTCGATTACTTTACGAGCGCAACAACTTCGATTTCAACTAAGGCATCCTTTGGTAACCGGGCAACTTCCACACAGGAGCGGGCTGGTTTATGCTCAGAAAAATACTCGCCATAAACTTCATTGACAGCAGCAAATTCATCCATATTTTTAATAAAAACAGTTGCCTTTACGACCGTTTCAAGTGATGCGCCTGCTTCGGCTAACACAGCTTGTAAATTACGGAACACTTGGTGGGTCTGCTCTTTAACATCGCCTGTCACCATCGTTCCTTCAGCGGTTAATGGAATTTGTCCAGAGCTGTAAAACAGGTTATTCACAATAATTCCTTGGGAATATGGGCCAATGGCAGCAGGGGCTTGGTTCGTTTGAACTGCTTTCATACTATCTCCTCCAATTGTTAAAGTAATTTCCTTCGTGTACACTTATCTTTTTTTCTTTGACATCGACATCCGATAATTGGACGAGCGATAAGTACTCATCCACTAATCGTTCTTGAATTTTTTCAGCCTCAACTAAAACAGCAATTCCGGCCAACTGGCTATTAAATTCCTCTAGCATACTGATCATTCCCATGACGGTTCCGCCGGCCTTCATAAAGTCATCGACAATAAGGACACGTGAATCCTGCTTCATGCTCCTTTTTGAAAGCACCATCGTCTGAATTCTTTTGGCTGATCCAGAAACATAATTAATGCTTACTGTCGGGCCTTCCGTTACTTTACTGTCTCTGCGAACAATTACTACCGGGACATTCAATTGACTTGCAACTGCATAGGCAAGCGGAATCCCTTTTGTCGCCACCGTCATAACAACATCAATTTTTGTATCAGCATAGGCCGAGGCAATGACACGTCCTGCCTTTTGGACCACCTGCGGATCTCCTAATATATCTGTCAAATATAAATAACCGCCTGGTAAAAGCCGTTCAGGATTTCCAATTAATTGACATAGTTCGTTGATAAAGGGTTCTGTCTCTTCCCGGCTGACTTTTACGAAGAATTTAACACCGCCAGCTGCTCCCGGCACGGTTCTTAGTGTGCCGATTCCTCTTTGTTCAAAGGTTTCTTTTACGATAGCCAAATCTTCACTAATGGAAGACTTAGCGGACGAATACCTTTCCGCAAAAAAAGTGAGGGGAACGAGTTGGCGAGGATGATCCAATAAATAATTCGTCATATCAATTAAACGTTCACTACGGCGAAATTTCATAATTAACCCCCAAAAACCGAATATTCTTATTAAAGAATACCATTATTGTACGCCTTTAATCAAGCGTGTGTCGTTCTCCCAGCATGCGGACTGCAAAAACCTGGTCACAGAATCCCCGCAATCCGTTATAGATCCGATGCATTCGTGAGTCATGCTGAACAATTCCAAACACGGTTGGTCCGCTGCCGCTCATTAAAACAGCATCCGCGCCAAAACGCTTCATTTGCTCTTTTATTTGGGCAACCTCGGGGTGAAGAGTTAATGTTACGTCCTCGAGGACATTACCCACATTATCGCATACGTGTTGGTAGTCCCGGTTGTTAATGGCTTCAATCATACCGCTAATATCAGGGTGATTCGTCCGATTCACATCTAGCCGGCGGTAAACCTCAGCGGTCGAGACCCCGATGAAGGGCTTTGCAAGGATGACCCAGCATGTCGGCGGTGGCGGGAGCTCAGTAATGACCTCACCCCTTCCTTTTGCTAAAGCTGTGCCTCCGTATACACAAAATGAAACATCTGAACCAATTTCACTTCCAAGCTCAGCTAATTCATCCATGGATAATCCGAGTTCCCAAAGCTTATTCAGGCCTCTTAAGGTTGCGGCCGCATCACTGCTTCCCCCGGCTAATCCTGCCGCAACCGGGATTGTTTTCTCAATTGAGATCAACACACCTTTCTTTACATGAAATCGATCCTTCAAAAGCTGGGCTGCTTGAAAGGCTAAGTTGCGTTGATCATCAGGTACATACCTATTATGGGAAAGAATATGTATTTGATCATGATTTAATAAGGTTAGCTCAACCCGGTCTGCTAAATCAATGGTGGTCATGATCATTTCAACCTCATGAAAGCCATCGGAACGTTTATGTAAAACATCTAATGCTAAGTTTATTTTGGCCGGTGCTTTGACTAAAAGCTTCACTACGTCACCTACTTTTGTTTTTCCCGCTCTGCACCCAAAGGGCGCTTCTGCATCCTTTTCCTAATTCCACATTTTGTCCTATTTTACCACAAAACGATAAATGTAAGACGTGAGATATGATATATCCTGTCAAATTTATTATTTTATCATTAATTTTTCAGAGGAAAAAGCTTATTTTAACAGAAAAGCGCAAGCGCCCTGGTCAGCGGCGTATGGCCTGGAGCCTCCAACTGAGATAAAGGAAACACGGTAAGCGTAGCGAACCGATGTTGACTTATCGTAGGGCGGAGAGCGAAGGACAGTAGCCGCTAGGGCGCTGGAGCTGGACAATTCTCGAAGTCGAAATTTATACTTTTGTATCTTTTAAAAAACCGGAAAAAGGCCAGCGCGGAAATCAATTAAGGTTCCCTCGCTGACCTGACTGTGGTCAAGATTTGTTTAAACTAAGAAAAGCGGAAGGCGCCCGCCTATCGGCGACAAGCATAAGACGAGCCGGCCGAAAGGTTGCTTTTTAACCTTTTGGACGGATTGGCTTAGACCATAGAGCCGATGGCGCCTAGAGCTGGACATTTCTCAAAATCAAAATTTTATACTCTCTTTTAAGAAAAGCGGAAGTGCTTTTAGGATTAAGACTTTGTGCCTCGATTAGACAGCTGAGCTTCTGCCAGTTCAATAGCACGCTTTACCATATTCCCTGCATCCCGTGCCTTAATACCGCCCCAGCCTTCTTTTTGGACGACATCATAAAAACCAAGCTCTTTTGCCAATTCCTCTTTAAAGCCTTCGGACATGATGCCTCTTCTTCTGCCCATCTAAACAACCCCTTTCATACCACAGTATTCTTAGTATGAGATATTCAGGCCGTTTACATGTTATCCAAATAATCCTTTAAAAAGCAAAAAGCAGTAAACTATTTGTTTACTGCTGCTCATTGCCTATATACTAGCTTAAAGCTACATGTCCTGCTGCATCATCATAGAAAGTAATTTGAACTGTTTCTGTTAATACATCCGCATAGCTGTAAGATACACGCTCGAATGAATTTTCATCCTGATCTAATTCAATAACAAAAACAGATGGGTAAGTTTCAGCTAAAACACCTGAACGTTCAATCGTTTTCCTTCGTCCTCCGTTTGCTTTTAGCAACAACCTTTTCCCTAAATTCGTGTCAAGGGCCTTTTTGATATCGGCTAAGGTTTTTGGCATTCGATCCACCTCACTGTGTAAAGTATAACACACTGACATAGTTCTGTCAAACAAAAATATAAATTATATCAGTCCGACAAAAAGTTTGTCAATATTTTTTATTCTACTCTTTCTTGTAAATTTCAACATTTCTTATCCTTGCCTTATGTGCACTGGAATATGTATGCTAAAAGAATCTTTCCTATTGGCCAATAAAAAAATAAGCCTTGGTAGAATTAAAGGCTTATTCTTCTTCGTCCTGTACTGGTCGATAAGGCATTCCTGTACGAAGTACACCTTTGGTTTCAATCCCTCCAAGACCTTTATCTCCTGTTAATGTATTCCGTAACACATCCCAAACATTTATTCTTTCCATAAACGGGGTAAAGCTTATTTTTGCGACTATATAAACGGGGTCGAGTGCATGTATATTAATCCTTGATGGAGAACTGGCGAAGTTAGCGCCTGCATGGATGAGCGATTCAAAGTGGGATTGACAGGCACCTGCAAAGATGACCAGTTGATCTAAATGAGGGATTTTCTTACGTGCCTCTCTGACAGTTTGCACAAAGTGTTTAGAATGTCGGTAGGCATTAATATCTGTCATTTTTCCTTTTGCCTTAGAATAGGCATCATGCCCGGTGATGACTAGAATATCCGGACGATAATGGTCAATGAGCCCGCCAATTTTATCAGGCATTTCCTTTTCATTGCAATGTATACCTAAAACTGGAATTCCAATTTTTTCATATAAGGTCATACATTTTTTCAAATAGGATGGGTCACCGTCTAAATGGAGGACCTTCCCCGGAATTTGAAAATAATTGCTGGGCTTAACATAACCGCCAGTCGCTTCATATTCCTGCCTGGACTTTAACAAATCAACATCCTGGGAGAAAAGCCGTAATGACTGTTCTTCAAGTGTCCTATATTCCTGTCTTAGTTTCACCCTTTCAAGCTGATTCACCACGACTAAATCCGCGGAAGGTGCATCTGCGACAAGACGAAAATCCTCACCATAAAGAATTGCATAGTTCTGGCCATTTATTTTCCGTATATCGATGACGCGAAATAGAAGATCACAATTATATGATTTTCTCCCGACAATATCATTTATTTTTATATCCACTGCCGTCACTCCAATAAGACCAGCAAATAGGCCTTCTGTTTAAGGTTTCTCTCATAGGCTATGCAGACGGGGATGTCCGCGTGAAAAAAAAACTCATCGAGTGGCAGTGGTTCGTGAGGCGTAATTGTAGTTTGGGGGGGGAAGCGTGCTAATCTGATACGAACTCCTGGGAACATAACTATACTGGGCTTTTTGCCTCTGATTTCTGCTGAAAGGTCCTTCATCGCTCTTATGATGGACTTTTCGTCTCATGATTCCCTCTAAAAAGTCCTTCATTACTCTTATGACGGACTTTTCCTTTCACGATTCCCTTTAAAAAGTCTTTCACATAGGATTTCATTCGTAATAAGTCCATTGGCGAACCCCTTTTCTATTAAAATTATCCTCCAAAATCCTTCTAATTGTCTTTTTTAATGTCACCACCCTACACCAATCATGTACCACATTCGCCGTAATCTTCATATCTGGAAAAAGAAGCTGCAGCTCCTTCACACTTCGGAAAACCGCGGCGGTCACCTTTTCTTCATGTCCACAATCACCGCACACACATTTCTGCCCACAGACTGAAATGGCAAAACAATTACACTTTTCGCAAGTCATTCCTTTTCGAAATTGGCCGTACTTATAAGGAGGCAGGTGTTTA
Source organism: Bacillus sp. S3 (assembly GCF_005154805.1). Classification (GTDB taxonomy): domain Bacteria; phylum Bacillota; class Bacilli; order Bacillales; family Cytobacillaceae; genus Neobacillus. Next base: position 49,942 of record NZ_CP039727.1, on the reverse strand, counting down.
TACGCGTCCTCTTCCCTATGGAGTGAAATTAATTTGTCAGCCAGTTCTTTTTCTTTAACTCCCAGTTTCGACGGTGTCGCATCTAAATATTTTAAATAGCTGTTTACCTGTGTTGGAAAAATAAACGGTATGTTGAGGGGGGCCTGGTATAGGGTGAACTCGGGATTAATAAATACTACATTGGCGTCAACCGGGAAATGAAACCCGATACTTTGGAGTAATTGGCGGAGCAAGGATTTACTTCGAGTCAGTTGTAGTAGCGGATTTGTGTACTCTGTCTCCGGCTTCTTATACAATCGCTCTGATTCGAGAAAATAATCGCCTTCAAAATTTTTAACATCTGAGAAATGAATTCTTCCTGAAAAAATGATGAGAGTGTCAATTTGAAATAGAGTGTTGTTAACCTTAAACAACAAATCATTTAAAATATAACATTGACATTGAAGCTTTTCCGTTAAGGAGTCAAATTTCAGCTCTCCTTCATAGCCCTTTTTCAAATTGTAATAGTACTGTTTATCATTTTCAGACAAGGTCAAATGGGTGTTAAGCAATCTCAAAATCATTAGCTTCTTCGGTACAGGACGTGATTTGTATGCCATATGCCACAACCCTTCTTATATTCAAGACCACAAGTCCATTTTATAAAAAAAAAGAGGCCTAGCAGCCACAAGAAATGAACGTTTTGTTAAACTTGGCAAAAAAAAATAGACCTTAAAAAAGGTCTAATGGAAATGAGGGTGAAGTTCATCCGCTAACCGGCCAAATTCCTCTAAAGAAAGGGTTTCGCCTCTTCTGGAAGGTTCAATACTGCTCGCTTGCAGTGCGGCGAGGATCTCCTCTTTCTTTTGTTTCCCTTCCAGAAGCCCACTTGTTAAGTTATTGAGTAATGTTTTTCTTCTTTGGGCAAAGCTTGCCTTGGTTACTTGGAAAAAGAATGCTTCATCTTTTACCGCAACTGCCGGCTGCTCCCGCCTTGTGAGTCTGATGACAGCGGAATCGACATTCGGTTGCGGGACAAAGACGGTCTTAGGAACAATCATCACGGTCTCGGCTTCTGTGTAGTATTGTACGGCAATGGAAAGTGAACCATAGTCCTTTGTACCAGGCTTAGCAGAAATACGGTCAGCAACCTCTTTTTGAAGCATACATACAATTCCGCGAATCGGCAGCTGTTCCTCGAGCAATTTCATAATAATCGGGGTTGTGACATAATAAGGTAAATTTGCAACAACCATGATATCATCGATGCCGGCAAATTCCTCCGTCATCACCGCGTGAACGTCGGCCTCTAATACATCCTTGTGAATAATTTTTACATTTTCATATGGCGACAACGTATCCTGCAAGATCGGTAATAAACGTTGATCGATCTCAAAAGCAACCGTCTTTTTACTGCTGCGTGCCAGCTGCTCGGTTAAGGCGCCAATCCCCGGGCCAATCTCGATGGCCCCTGAATTCTCTGTCAAATCAGCAAAACTGACAATCTTTTTTAAAATATTTGTATCAATTAAGAAGTTTTGGCCAAGGCTTTTCTTAAAGGAAAAACCATATTTTTCGAGAATGGCTCTCGTTCTTATAGGGGTCGCGATATCTTTATTCATTTTAGTTCCTCCTGACGAACAACACTTATGGCTTCAGCAAATTCCTTTTTGCTGATTTGGAACATCATTAAGCGCTTGTGCAGCTGCTTTCCGTTTGTATAACCAATTTTTAAAAGCTTGCCAAGCAAAATTCTCCGGTCCTTTGCACCCTCGCCGCCGATGAGGCCGGCTGTAAGTAAGTCCTCTTGGGTTATTTCCTCTAAAATCGTTTCATGCATGATTTGGGCATCCTTCAATGCTTCTCTAATGGCATCAGGACTGGCATGTTCCACGCCAAGACCTTTGCCGTTTTTCGCAATCGCCGCTTCCTTTGTTAAAAAAGCATGCTTACAGCCGGGTACGGCAGCCGCAATCGTCTTTCTAATTTTTTCACCAGGGAAGTCCGGATCAGTAAAAATAATGACTCCTCGTGTTTCTTGGGCGCGCCAAACCTTTTCAATGGTAGTTTGATTCACGGCAGAGCCGTTCGTTTCAATGGTATCTGCGTCAACTGACCGTTTAATCGCTGTCGTATCATCTCTTCCTTCCACGACAATAATTTCTTTTATCTTCATGTTAAAAGTATAAGCCTCCGTAATAAAAAATAAAAATTTGAAAAATAATTGAAACATTTTTGTAATGTCCATCGTCTATATTATTAAACCCGTTCATATAATGTAACATAAAGAAACAAGCAAATGTTAGTTCGATGTAAGTATAAAGAAAATCCCGGAAAAAGCAAAATGCAGAGGAAAGTTTCCCCTGCATAGAGTAGATTATTGCAATATCTTTATCTTTACCTTTTTCCGCCCCCAGCGGTACGCCTCCGCTTTCGTTGGCATTAATAAATCAATGATATACCCTTTAATTGCTCCGCCAGTGTCAGCGGCAACCGCATAACCATAGCCTTCAACATATACTTTTGTTCCAAGCGGAATGATTCTCGGGTCAACCGCAATCACTTTCATGTTTGGATTAGCACGAAGATTAAGACCAGTGGCAGTAAGCCCGGAACAGCCGTTACAATAGGCAGTATAGGCCGTTGCAGTGACATAAAACTCTGTTCCTGTTTCAGCTGCACCACGGGAAACCTGCATGGTTAATTCCTTCGTTCCGACCGCCACAACTTGATCGCGCTTCATGGCGACGCTCTGCTCATTCATCAACTTCCTTGAAACTTCTTTGCCATTTTCGAGCACTACTTCATATTGTTTTGACACCCGGCCGTGCTTTCCTGGCGTGATAATTTTTTCTTTTCCCTTTTCCAAACTTTCATCCTTTTTTGTTACCACGGCAAATTGGACTGGTTCTTCCACTACATCGGTGACTTTTTCTACGCGAATGACGTTAACAACCCCATTCTCTGAGATGGTTTCTGTTAATGCAGGTTCAACTCGGTCTAATTCATTTAATGTGATGCCCTGTTGTGTTAAAAAGTCAGCGACCGTAGCCGAAGTGGACCAAGCTTGCTGCTCCTTACCGCCGTCCACATATGTAAGATGAAACGCGATCTTTATATCAATATTCATCTTATTTTTTATTGCCGTTTGTGGTCTTGGTGAAATTTGATCCTGTTCTTTTAAATCAATGTTCTGCTCCTTTAAGAGCCCTGCTACAGTTCCGGCTGTAGTCCAGACCGTTTTCTTCTCGCTGTCTTTAACAATGTGAACCTGGTTTGCCTGTTTCCAATCGACTTTAAGTTGGTCTTTCAGCCTCGTAGTAGCCTTTGGAGACAAGTAGTCATGTGAGCTGAGAGGGACATCCAGTTCATCAAATAATTCTTTGACGGTATCTGCATGTGTCTTTACAACCTCTGGTTTGCCATTCAGTGTTATTGCAACAGTATTCTTCGATCCTTCAAAAAAAAGAATGCCAAGAGTTGTTAGCAAAACTACGAAACTAGCAAAAGCAATGGTCAATGTCCTCCTGCTCAAAGACTCAGGAATCAGGTTTTTCATGTGTTTGAATACGATGAAAAACGCCTCCTTTTCTCGGAGAGATATTTAAGTACCATGCTGCCGGCTGTCATTCCTTGCATTTCCTGTGAAGGTATTTCTAATTATGCACAAAGCTGGAAATTTTGCAAAGAAAAACTTCTCGACACGGTTATCCTATGTTGAAAAGGAGACATGTAGAACTTTTTGTTTTTCGAAAAAATTTGGACAAGCTTCTTGTACTTTCGACAAATTACCCTATCATTTTATGGCGAAACATTTTTTAGCATTTCGTGTCGTTGCCTCAGCTACTTCTGCAAATGTCAACCCTTTTATTTCGGCAATTTCTTCGGCTACCAGCTTTACATAACTTGGCTCATTTCGTTTTCCGCGGTATGGGTGCGGGGCTAAATAGGGACAATCCGTTTCGATCAGTAATTTCTCTAATGGGATTTCAGCCGCGACCTCTTTCGGCTTCTTTGCATTTTTAAAGGTTACCGGACCGCCAAGGGATATATAGAAGTTCATTTTCACACACTCTTTTGCAACTTCAGGGCTGCCGCTAAAGCAGTGCATTATGCCTCCTACTTCCTCTGCCCCTTCCTCCTTTAAAATTTCCACAATATCGGCTGTTGCCTCACGATTGTGAATGACGATTGGCAGCTTCACTTTTTTCGCCAGCTTAATTTGTTTGCGAAAAACCTCCTTTTGAATTTCCTTGGGTGACTTGTCCCAATGATAATCCAGGCCCATTTCACCAATGGCAACGACCTTTGGGTGTGAGGCTAATTCTTCAATCCACACTAAATCTTCATCAGTCATGTCAATCGCATCAACGGGATGCCAGCCAACACAGGCATATATAAATTCATAGGTTTCGGCCAGCTCCATCGCTCTTTGAATGGTCGGGCGATCAAATCCGACGACGACCATATTAGTGACTCCCTCATTTTGCGCTCTATTAATAACGTCCTCTAAGTCCTCATTATATTGACTGTCATTCAAATGTGCATGTGTGTCGAACAGCATAATAAAATCAAACCCTCTTTTCTCTTTTTTCTCTAAATTGTGCACTTCCTGCCTGCCAATGTCAAAAAAAAGAAGAATGCCCCGTTTTTTGTTTCACGTGGAACATTCCCCTTTTTATGATTATTTTACCTTCGAACCATTCGGTAGTGATTGATCAACAGTTGCAAGTGAAAGCTGGCCGTCTTTTGATCCGGCAAGGATCATTCCTTGTGATAATTCACCGCGCAGTTTAACTGGCTTTAGGTTTGTGATACAAATGACCTTTCGACCGACTAATTCTTCCGGCTTGTAGTACTCCGCAATTCCCGAAACGACTTGACGCTTTTCGTAACCAAGATCAAGTTGAAGTTTTAACAATTTATCTGTCTTTTTCACTGGCTCTGCTTGAATCACCTGGGCTACCCGCAAATCAATTTTCATAAAGTCGTCGATTGCGATTTCAGCCAGTTTTTCCGGCACTTCGATTTCCTTTTCCTCAGGAGCAGGCGTAGTACCTTGCATTTTGGTCTTGATAAATTCCACTTCTTCAGCAATTTCAAGCCTTGGGAATAGTGGTGCATCCTTCTCCACCTTTGTTCCACTTGGAATTAGACCAAAGTTTTCAAGGCTATCCCAAGTATGGAGAGTTTGATTCTGAATACCCAATTGTGTGAAAATCCCCTTAGGTGTACGCGTTAAAAACGGCTGCAGAAGAATAGCAATGCGGCGCAATGATTCAGCTAAGTGAACCATGACACTTGCCAGTTCCCCTTTACTCTCTTCATTTTTAGCTAATGCCCATGGCTGTGTTTCATCAATATATTTATTTGTCCGGCTGACTAATTGCCAAATGGAAGTGAGCGCCACTGAAAATTCCATTTTCTCCATTGCTTCTTCGTATTTGGCAACCGTTTCCCGATTAACCTGAAGCAATGACGCATCAAATTCACCAACAGAACCGTCATAATCAGGAATCACACCATCAAAGTATTTATCAATCATTGCAACCGTTCGGTTTAACAGGTTTCCAAGATCGTTCGCTAAGTCAAAATTTATTCTTTCGACAAAACCTTCTGGTGTAAATACGCCATCTGCTCCAAATGGCACTTCCCTCAATAAATAATAGCGCAGGGCATCGAGGCCATAGCGGTCGATTAATGTTACTGGATCCACGACATTTCCTTTTGACTTGGACATTTTTCCGTCCTTCATCAACAGCCATCCATGAGCAAACACCTTTTTAGGAAGCGGTACATCCAGGGCCATTAACATAATTGGCCAATAAATCGTGTGGAAGCGGACAATTTCCTTTCCCACAAGGTGCACATCTGCCGGCCAGTACTTTTCGTATTTCTCATTTAGACTAGTTCCATATCCTAGGGCCGTAATATAATTCGAAAGCGCGTCAATCCAGACATAGATAACATGCTTCGGATCTCCAGGGACCTTAATTCCCCAATCAAAGGTTGTTCTAGATACCGCTAAATCCTCCAGGCCAGGCTTAATAAAGTTATTAATCATTTCATTTTTGCGGGATTCTGGCTGGATAAAATCAGGATTTTCCTCGTAGTATTGTAAAAGGCGGTCAACATACTTACTCATTCTAAAAAAGTAGGATTCTTCCTTTACTTTCTCAACCGGACGGCCACAATCAGGACACTTCCCATCCACTAACTGTCGATCCGTAAAGAATGATTCACAAGGAGTACAGTACCAACCTTCATACTGATCAAGGTAAATATCCCCCTGCTCGAGCAATTTTGCAAAAATACTTTCGACAATTAGTTTATGTCTCTCATCGGTTGTCCGAATAAAATCATCATACGAAATATCAAGTTTATTCCATAGATCTTTGATTCCACTTACAATTCCGTCTACATACTGCTGCGGCGTGATCCCAGCTTCTTCCGCTTTCCGCTGGATTTTTTGCCCATGCTCATCCGTTCCAGTTAAATACATGACATCAAACCCTAGCATCCGCTTATAACGAGCCATTGCATCACCAGCAACAGTGGTATAGGCATGACCAATATGTAAATTTCCACTTGGATAGTAAATCGGTGTGGTTAAATAAAACGTCTCTTTTTCCGCCATTTCTTTTCCCTCCAATAGGCAGGCTATCGCAAGCCCATTCAATCATTATTGCCTCTTTTTACTGCTTCTATCATCAAAATATACCGAAAAATCAACTTTTGTGCAAGAAAGTGCCATTCATAGACTTCCAGTTATTTAAATTTTTTACCTTATACACCCATAAAGAAGCAAGTACCCTCGAAACTTATGAGCGGTAAGGTTGATATATGTAGAATTTTGTCGAATTAGCATTTACACCCTTACTGTTGAGAGTTTACACTACAATAGTATTATTTTCATAGTTTAATCGACCCAATATTAGGGTAAACCCAATCACATCAATATACAAGGCCGATGGTAAAATTTTTCTTTTATTTTTCAAAATAAAAGAATTGACGAATATGGGAAGTACTGGTATTATGAATTTATTAGAAATTTGTCGAATAATGACGAATAAAAAATAGATAGAATATGCGTAAAAAACGAGAGGAGATTATTATATGAAATCTACAGGTATTGTTCGTAAGGTTGATGAATTAGGTCGTGTGGTTATTCCGATTGAATTAAGACGTACACTTGGTATTGCAGAGAAGGATGCTCTAGAAATCTATGTGGATGATGAGCGCATCATCTTAAAAAAATATAAGCCAAACATGACTTGCCAAGTAACTGGTGAAGTCTCTGATGATAATATGGCTCTTGCTGGCGGAAAATTAATCCTAAGCCGTGAAGGTGCAGAATTATTGATCCAAGAAATTCAAAAAAACTTTGAAGTAGCGAAGTAATATAAAACTCCGGCACAAAATGTGTCGGAGCTTTTTTTATTTTAAAAGAATTAATAAATGCGACTTTGAGAAATGTCCAGCTCCAGCGCCCTAGCGGCTAGTGTCCTTCACGCTCCGCCCTACGATAAGTCAACATCGTTTCGCTCCGCTCACCGTGTTTCCTTTATCTCAGTTGGAGCGCTCCACAAGGAAAGCTTCGGCAGCATAGGCATCGCACGAAGAAAAAGCGTTAGCTTTTTCGAGGAGGCCATACGCCGCTGACCAGGGCGCTTTCGCTTTTTTATTTCTCAACATGGTAAGCCTGATATACATCACGTTTATTAAGCCCGCGGTCTTTTGCTGTTTGTTTAATGGCTTCCTTCGAAGTCATACTTTTTACTGATATATAGTGTTGAATATGTTCATCAAGCGATAATGGCTGCCACCAGCTTGTCACCTCTTCCTGTACTACATCCGTCCCTTCCACAACGATGCAAAATTCCCCGCGGATTTCATCTTGGTGCGCCCATTTAATTGCATCCTCAAGTGTGCCTCGAATAAATTCTTCATACTTTTTGGTTAACTCTCTGCAAAGGGCTATATTTCTGTTTCCAAGGACATCGAGCATGATGGCTAAGGTTTCCTTTAAGCGATGCGGTGATTCATAAAAGATTAGCGTCGCGGATTGTTTTTTCAACTCCTCTAATTCAGCCCGCTTGTCTTTCTTGTTTCGATGCAAAAATCCATAGAAATAAAACGGCTGGCAAGGTAACCCCGAGGCAATTAATGATGTCAGTGCTGCATTCGCTCCCGGTAAGGGAACAACCGGTGCCTTTTCGCTAATAGCTGCTGTGACAAGCTCATAGCCTGGGTCAGAAATCGCTGGCATTCCTGCGTCGCTAACAAGCGCAACCTTTAAGCCATCCTTTACCTTCTGAATCAGTTTCTCACCGCTTGTTTCTTTATTATGCTCGTGATAGCTGACAATGGGTGTTTCTATTTCAAAATAATGACACAACTTTTTTGTATTTCTCGTATCTTCAGCAGCAATGACATCTGCCTCTTTTAAGATTCTAATTGCCCGAAAGCTCATATCCTCCAGGTTGCCAATCGGAGTCGGAACGAGATAAAGAATCCCTTTCTTTTCTTCATTCTCAAAGCTTTTCTGCTGCCACATCATCATCATCACCCGTTTCAAATTATTAAAGCGAAAGCGCCCGTTTAGCGACGTATGAACTGGAGCGCTACGACTGAGATAAAGGAAACACGGAGAGCGAAAGCGATCCGATGTTGACTTATCGCAGGGAGGAGCGTGAAGTTCACTAGTCGCTGGGCGCTGGAGCTAGACAGTTATCAAAGTTCAAATGCTCATTTTTATTATTTCTTAAAAACTCAAGCTTTTTTTTTCTTGGTAATTGTTTAAATTGGTATTCTGCTTTTAGAGCATCGCTTTTCTCAGCATACCCTTTATAATAGGTCAGTTCCACCGGTCCCCTGCCCCTTGTGTATTTAGCCCCTTTTCCTTCATTATGCTGTCTAATCCGCCGTTCCAGGTTAGTAGAATAACCACCGTACAGACTGCCATCCCTGCATGTTAAAACATAAAAATAATGACAGCTATTCTCCATATAAAATCTCTCTGATTTCAGGTGTGTACTCGTCTGCCTCATTATAAACAATAAGCGGCGGCAAAATTTTTAAATCAGGACTGCCATCTTTGATCGCTTCAACTAAAATTGTATTGGCTTCCTTCCCCCGTTTCGGGTAGATAAACTGAATTCGCTTTGGTTCAAGCCGATACTGCCGCATCAGCGTAATAATATCTAAAAGACGGCCTGGACGGTGAACAAAGGCCACTTTCCCTCCCTGTCTTACTAACTGACTTGAAGCTTTTATCGCATCCTCCAGTGTGCAGAGTATCTCGTGGCGGGCAATAGCCAAGTGCTCATTTGGATTTATTTCTTCCCTTGATGGGGTCGTAAAATATGGTGGATTACAGGTAACTACATCAAATTTACCAAAGCCTAATTGTTTGGGCATATCTTTGATGTCACCATGAATCATATGTAATCGATCCTGAAGACCATTATATTCAATACTTCTGATGGCCATATCATATAAACGCTCTTGAATTTCTACACCTGAAATCGTCCCTTTTGTGCGGGCACTTAAAAATAAGGGGATCACCCCATTTCCGCTGCAGAGGTCAATTATGTTTCCTTTTTGGATCGGCATATAAACAAATCGCGCCAGCAATACAGCATCGAGCGAAAAGGAAAAAACAGTCGGACTTTGAATAATCCTTAAGTTCTCCGCCAACAAATAATCCAGCCGTTCGTCTTCTTTTAAGTTGACCATTAAAACCATCCCAATCTAAAAATGTAAGAAAATAGAGGCTGATGTTGTCAGCCTCTTTAGGTTATTTCTTATTAAGAAAGGAGAGGCAGAATAAACAATCTCCTTCTTTCCGTAAACTGCCAAAATGCAGGTTGCAAATATGAAAGCCTTCTTGGTAAAGACGGGCGAGGTTATCGTATCCTTCGCCAACATCAAAGGTCTTTCCTCCAGAAGATACAGCCTGGCCTTCTGGGACAACCCTTTTATTCCCGATATCCTTCTTTTCTTCTTCCATCGTTACATCTAAACGGCGTCTCAGATGTTCATTTTCAAGCTTTAAATAATGATTCTCTTCTAGTATTTCGGCTAAATGCTGCTTCAATTCCCCCAGCTGCTGGTAAAGATGGCCAATTTGTGTTTCCATATTACTTACTGATTCAAATATTTCTCTTTTATCCACGGCGCACACCTCTTAATCAGTGGATTGTATAGAAAAGGCACCTTCTTTAATGATTTCTTCCAAAGTATACTCCAGAACCCGTTCTTGTTCCTTAAGTTCTACCTGAAGTACCCGCTCTAATATATTCAGACCTACTACTTTCCCTTTACCCTGCGGTGTTTCAATGATTTCTCCTAAATCCGGCAGAGCTTCTTTAGCAGATTCATATTCATCATTTTCATATTTTAGACAGCACATCAGTCTGCCGCATAAACCGGATATCTTGGTTGGATTTAAGGAAAGGTTTTGGTCCTTTGCCATTTTGATGGATACCGGATCAAAATCACCTAAAAAGGTTGAGCAGCACAGCATTCGGCCGCACGGTCCAATTCCGCCAAGCATCTTTGCTTCATCACGGACGCCAATCTGGCGTAATTCAATGCGTGTCCGAAAAATGGCTGCTAAATCTTTTACCAGCTCACGAAAATCGACTCTTCCATCAGCGGTAAAGTAGAAGATGACCTTGTTTCGATCAAATGTATATTCAACATCAACCAGTTTCATATCCAACTGATGCTCATTCACCTTAGCATTACAAACTTCGTAAGCCTCTTTAGCTTCCTGTCTATTTTCCTCAACAATCATGCGATCCTTCTGGTCGGCAATTCTGACGACTTTTTTTAATGGAAGGACGACATCGTGCTCCTCAACCTGTTTTCGGGCAACAACCGCCCTGCCGTATTCGACGCCGCGGACCGTTTCGACAATGACAAAGTCATCCTTTTGGATTGAGAGGTCTCCAGGATCAAAATAATAAATTTTTCCCGCCTTTTTAAAGCGTACTCCTACAACATCATACAAATGAAGATCCCTCCTGCAATTTTAACACAAGCTGTTCCATCATCAGCTGAGGATTCATATTTGCCTGCAGCTTCCTTTTAGCATCAAGTATCGCTGCCATTTGATCCGATAAGCGCCGTCCAGATGTTTGAAGGGCAAATTGCTTTAACCGTTCACTTTCTGCTCTGAAAACAATTTGCTCCTCTTTATCTAGTTGTATATAAAGTAAATCCTTAAAAATAAGAAGTAAAAGATCTAAACCACGTTGAATCTGTTCTTTTTCTTTGAAGTGTAAAAACCATTCTTCCTGAAGCGTTACCATCACTTCAAGCGGATTTTTTTTCAACACCTCATATAATTTTACCACTATTTTTTGGGCTTGTGCAAACCATTCATCGACATTTAATGTAAGGGCTTCATCCAAATTGTTGGTTAACTGCGCAAGGAGCGGTGCCTTTACTGATTCCACGCCATTTTCAATAAGCTGTTTCCTCATCATTTGCGGTGCCAATGGATGGAATGCCAATACTTGGCATCTAGAAAGGATGGTTGGCAGTATTTGCTGCAGCTGCTCTGTTAATAGAAATGCGACTGTTCCCGGGCTTGGTTCCTCAAGAAACTTTAGCAAACTATTCGAGGCACTATTGCTCATTTTATCGGCATGAGAAATCAGGTATACCTTTTTCAGGGATTCAACTCCCTTTTTTGAAAACTCTGCTTGCAGGCTTCTAATCTGATCTACTTTAATCGACAAGCCATCCGGCTCGACAATATGGACGTCAGGGTGGTTGCCATGATTGATCCGCCGGCAATTATTACATGCTTCGCAAGGTTTATAGCCATCTACTACCGACTCGCAAAAAAGGGCCTTCGTTAGTAATAACCCTACTTCCTTTTTTCCTGTCCCTCTCATGCCTTCAAAAAGGTACGCATGGGCCACTCGATTTTTCACCAAGCTGTTTTTTAACATTTTCAACACCGTTGGCTGAAGTTCTTCTAGTTGATCCCATGTTTTTCCCAAGCTAATCACTCACTTTTATCTATATTCTTAAAAATGCAGGTATTGCTCAATTGGCAGGACAAAGACTGTTGCGCCGCCTACTTCAACCTCTACCGGGTAAGGGACATAAGAATCGGCATTCCCTCCCATTGGCGAGACAGGAGCGACAAGCTGATCTCTCGATTTGCAATTGTCCTTAATAATTTGGAGAGCCTTATCAACCCGAATATCCTCGGTACCTATGATAAAAGTGGTGTTCCCCGACTTCAAAAATCCACCTGTACTAGCTAACTTGGTTGCTCTAAAATTATGATCAACTAATGCTTTCGATAAACGGTTGCTATCCTGGTCTTGAACAACGGCAATAATGAGTTTCATTCGAACACCCTCTCCTTTATTTCGTCCAACTCTAGTTTACTCTACTTTTATTATAACAGGTAATTATACAAAAAAAGGCCGATTACGGCCTTTTTTCAGCTAATTTTCCTTCTATTAGTTTTATCGTTTTTTGGAATACCTCATCCACTGGTCCTGAAGCATCAATCCGGGCAATTCTATTCGGAAAACGTTCCATTAATAAGTAGTATCCCTCTCTCACCTTTTTGTGGAAATCGAGATTTTCCAAATCCAGCCGGTTAATTTCCCGTCCTTTATTTTTATTAATCCGCTTCAGTCCCAACTCCGGTTCAATATCAAAGTAGATGGTCAGTTCAGGCATTAAATCCTGAATCGCAAACTGATTAATCGTAAAGACCTCGTCTATTCCTAATCCGCGTGCATACCCCTGATAGGCTAATGAACTATCGACAAACCGGTCACAAAGCACAACTCTTCCTGCGTTTAATGCCGGTTTTACCTTTTCCATTAAATGCTGTCTCCTTGCTGCTGCATAAAGCAGGGCTTCGGTTCGAGGGTCCATTGCTGTGTTATCTTTATCCAGAATCACTTTTCGGATTTGCTCCGCGATATCAATCCCGCCGGGTTCCCTAGTTACTAGTGCCTCCGGAAATTGCTTCGCCGCCATCTCCATAATGGTTGTCTTTCCAGCACCATCCGGCCCCTCGAATGTTATAAAAATTCCACTGCTCATGTACATACTACCTCCAGAAACTTATGAATCTTACGTTGTATGAAATGTCTTGATTAACCCATTTTTAATGGTGGAGCCACCTTGAAAGCGTGCACCGGTTTCTACCAGCTGCTGAAGCTGACTCAGTTTTAGTGCTGTTATCCTTTCTCCCTTTATTAACAATGGTATACCCGGCGGATAAGGGGTGATTGTTTCTGCACAAACCAGACCTTCTGCTTCCGCAATTGCAGCCTCATCCACTGTCAACCTATCCATTTTTTCAAAAGGAACTGCTAACTCTGTGATTTTTTGACTATTGATGTGAAACTCTTCCTTCCGTTTGATCACAGGTAAGCTGGCGAATGCCATTTTTATTCTCGATACCGTCTCTTCTAATGGATATTGCTGTCCTTCCTTTAATAAAGGCAGGATAAATAAAACATTATTTGGATCTGCTAATTCTGTATATATGCTGTATTCTTCCAATCTCTTTTGAAGTTCAAATCCGCTTAAGCCGCACCTTGACTGTATCGTCATTTTTAAAACATCACCATGGCCATCAGGAAAATCTAACACAATTATCGCGGGAATCACGGCTAACGCCTCTTTAAAGTGCTTAATTTCAGCCAGTAAAAAAGCTAAATCCCTTTGTTCGTATGTACCTAAGTAACTCCTCGCTAAGTCCAGCGAGGCCATAATCGGGTAGGATGGGCTGCTGGACTGAAATACTTCAAGATAGTCCTTCACTTTTTCCAAGCTGACCAGGTTACTATTTACATGTAAAAATGAACCCATTGTCATGGCCGGCAATGTCTTATGTGCTGATTGCACAACGATGTCAGCACCTAATTGCAATGCTGATGCAGGAAAAGGAGCCCCGGCAATAAAATGTGCCCCATGAGCCTCATCCACCAATACGGGGATTTGATGAAGGTGGCACAAATCAATGATTTCTTGTATGTTATATGTTAACCCATAATAGGTCGGGTAGGTTAAAAGGATGGCTTTAGCGTCTGGATAAAGATGAATCGCCTGCATAACCGTTTCAAGGCTGACCCCGCCTGCAACTTTCCATTCCTGATTATATTCCGGATCTAGAAATACAGGGCATGCTTTCGCTAATCTAAGCGCATGTAACACAGACTTATGGCAATTTCTTTGGACAAGAACATGCGCCCCTTCTGTACAGACTGCCATGATCATTGCATGATTGCCCACCGTTGATCCGTTCACAAGGAAAAAGCTCTTCTTCGAGTGGTATAACTCAGACAGCAATAGTTCCGCTTCCAAGATTGGCCCTTCAGGTGAATGCAGATCATCTAGCCCTGAAATTTCCGTTGCATCAATTTTTAATAGCTGATCAAAAAAGTGATCGCGGTCGTGTCTGTGGCTGTGGTCTAACTGATTGATCCAGCCGTATTTATGTCCTGGGACGTGAAATGAGATTGGCTGCTTCTTTACATGGTGTGTTAAGGCATCATATAGAGGTCTTTTCTGTTGATTGTTCATCTATTCTTTCTTCCTTTTAAGAGTCCTATCTATTTTAACAAAAAACCAATCTATTTCCCAATTTCCGCAAAAAAATAAAGCCCATAAAGGACTTGTTTAAGAGAAAATTTCTGGATTTGTAATTTTCCTTAGCTGCTTTAGGAAATATTTATATTTTGGATCATTTGTATCTGTTTGAATTAAATCATTTTCACATTCAGTACAAATAAAAGAAGTGTATAGATGTATGCCTTTCGATTTTTGATTTTCACAAATAACGCATGTTTCTACATAATAGTGTTTATGTGCTAAAAATGAACTCAATCCTCCCACCTCCATACACCCATTCTGTCCTTAATGTCCAATTTGTATACAATTTTTTGAATTCTCATCACCCGTGGCATCCTTTATTATAGTATGTCGTAACCGCCAATTGGGTGTATGTCTATATCTGTTTTCTTCAAAAACTCTTCGTACTTTTTCACTATACGCAAAAAAACAATCCTCTCGGATTGTCCTTTTCATGTGCCTGGCAACGTCCTACTCTCACAGGGGCGCATGCCCCAACTACCATCGGCGCTGAGAAGCTTAACTTCCGTGTTCGGTATGGGAACGGGTGTGACCTTCTCGCCATAGTTACCAGACTATTTATTTGAGGTTTTCATTCCCTCAAAACTAGATAATGCAGAAGAAGTTTTTTGTAAAAACGAGTTCAACCACTTAAAAATGGTTAAGTCCTCGATCGATTAGTATCAGTCAGCTCCACATGTCGCCACGCTTCCACCTCTGACCTATCAACCTGATCATCTTTCAGGGATCTTACTAGCTTGACGCTATGGGAAATCTCATCTTGAGGGGGGCTTCATGCTTAGATGCTTTCAGCACTTATCCCGTCCGCACATAGCTACCCAGCGATGCCTTTGGCAAGACAACTGGTACACCAGCGGTGCGTCCATCCCGGTCCTCTCGTACTAAGGACAGCTCCTCTCAAATTTCCTGCGCCCACGACGGATAGGGACCGAACTGTCTCACGACGTTCTGAACCCAGCTCGCGTACCGCTTTAATGGGCGAACAGCCCAACCCTTGGGACCGACTACAGCCCCAGGATGCGATGAGCCGACATCGAGGTGCCAAACCTCCCCGTCGATGTGGACTCTTGGGGGAGATAAGCCTGTTATCCCCGGGGTAGCTTTTATCCGTTGAGCGATGGCCCTTCCATGCGGAACCACCGGATCACTAAGCCCGACTTTCGTCCCTGCTCGACTTGTATGTCTCGCAGTCAAGCTCCCTTGTGCCTTTACACTCTACGAATGATTTCCAACCATTCTGAGGGAACCTTTGGGCGCCTCCGTTACTCTTTAGGAGGCGACCGCCCCAGTCAAACTGCCCACCTGACACTGTCTCCCACCCCGATCAGGGGTGCGGGTTAGAATTTCAATACAGCCAGGGTAGTATCCCACCGACGCCTCCACCGAAGCTAGCGCTCCGGCTTCTCAGGCTCCTACCTATCCTGTACAAGCTGTACCAAAATTCAATATCAGGCTACAGTAAAGCTCCACGGGGTCTTTCCGTCCTGTCGCGGGTAACCTGCATCTTCACAGGTACTATAATTTCACCGAGTCTCTCGTTGAGACAGTGCCCAGATCGTTACGCCTTTCGTGCGGGTCGGAACTTACCCGACAAGGAATTTCGCTACCTTAGGACCGTTATAGTTACGGCCGCCGTTTACTGGGGCTTCGATTCAGAGCTTCGCTTGCGCTAACCCCTCCTCTTAACCTTCCAGCACCGGGCAGGCGTCAGCCCCTATACTTCGCCTTGCGGCTTCGCAGAGACCTGTGTTTTTGCTAAACAGTCGCCTGGGCCTATTCACTGCGGCTCTTCAGGGCTATGAACCCTAAAGAGCACCCCTTCTCCCGAAGTTACGGGGTCATTTTGCCGAGTTCCTTAACGAGAGTTCTCTCGCTCACCTTAGGATTCTCTCCTCGCCTACCTGTGTCGGTTTGCGGTACGGGCACCTTGAATCTCGCTAGAGGCTTTTCTTGGCAGTGTGGAATCAGGAACTTCGGTACTAAATTTCCCTCGCTGTCACAGCTCAGCCTTTACGGTGAACGGATTTTCCTATTCACCAGCCTAACTGCTTAGACGCGCATATCCAACAGCGCGCTTACCCTATCCTCCTGCGTCCCCCCATCACTCAAACGATTCATAGGTGGTACAGGAATATCAACCTGTTGTCCATCGCCTACGCCTTTCGGCCTCGGCTTAGGTCCCGACTAACCCTGAGCGGACGAGCCTTCCTCAGGAAACCTTAGGCATACGGTGGATGAGATTCTCACTCATCTTTCGCTACTCATACCGGCATTCTCACTTCTAAGCGCTCCACCAGTCCTTACGGTCTAGCTTCAACGCCCTTAGAACGCTCTCCTACCACTGACACCAACGGTGTCAATCCACAGCTTCGGTGATACGTTTAGCCCCGGTACATTTTCGGCGCAGAGTCACTCGACCAGTGAGCTATTACGCACTCTTTAAATGGTGGCTGCTTCTAAGCCAACATCCTGGTTGTCTAAGCAACTCCACATCCTTTTCCACTTAACGTATACTTTGGGACCTTAGCTGGTGGTCTGGGCTGTTTCCCTTTCGACTACGGATCTTATCACTCGCAGTCTGACTCCCACGGATAAGTCTTTGGCATTCGGAGTTTGTCTGAATTCGGTAACCCGATGAGGGCCCCTAGTCCAAACAGTGCTCTACCTCCAAGACTCTAACAACGTGAGGCTAGCCCTAAAGCTATTTCGGAGAGAACCAGCTATCTCCAAGTTCGATTGGAATTTCTCCGCTACCCACACCTCATCCCCGCACTTTTCAACGTGCGTGGGTTCGGGCCTCCATCCAGTGTTACCTGGACT